>DAOUZW010000091.1 GCA_030671315.1 Candidatus Bathyarchaeota archaeon | reverse complement strand
ATTGAACGTGTTATAATTGTTATACTGTCACTGATTATCGGCCTGCCTATAATTAGAACACTTGGAACTTCAATCGTTAATATCACAAAATAGAATCCAAAAATCTCAAGAAATTATTTTTAATAGAAAAGAGGAATGGTTTAGGATTTATGAATGTCTTTTTTTATCTTTAAATATTCTTCTCTGGTAATCTCGCCTTGACTATATCTAATATTTAGATTGTCAAGCGCGGAGGATGGAGCTCTTCTTTGAAATTCTGGAAACCCTCGCATTGAGACTATGATTCCAACGATGATTAAAATCAATATTACGCTCAATATTATTGCTAAGGTAATATATGCCATTGAATAATCTGAACGCCACATTGCTGTTAAAACCATCGGGTTCTCTATCACGATCTCGGTCGTGGGACTGAATTGATCTCCACTTGTCATTCCATTCCATCTATCAAAAACATTCTTGGCTCCTATTGAACCCCAGAATCCAGTCATAGCAACTTCAGGGTTGACAGATATGGTTACCATGGAATCTTCTCGATACCAGCCAGATCCTTGCGGACGACCAAGCTCTGAGTCTACTTGGACGTTGTATTCTGATTGGTATATTGATCTGACTTTGTAAGGCTTGTTCATAGTCAACGTTATTGTATTGCTAACCATCTCGGTGCCATCAATGTTCCATGCCTTGAACACTTTTCTTTCCTGATCAGATTGCTCTACTCTCTCTGATGTTGATAATGTAACTACCGTACTCTTTTGCCACCAACCTGCCTTGTCGATTGACTGGCCATATGCGTTATCAACCGTCAACATGTATTCAGGTTCATAAGAGAAAGTATGTGAAGCTTCGAGCGTAGATCTTGTTGAGCTTGGATAATAATATGGGTAGTAATACGCTCCAGGATAGTAATAGTAAGTATGGACTGCCGGAGAGTATGAATTATTTTCATAGTAATGTGGCGAGGTATAGTAATAGTACGGGTAATAATATGGATAATTGTAAGAGTAATCATTTGTCTGAGTTTTCTCAAAAGTCCAAGAATTTTCACGGCAAACATATCTGACTCCTTCGGGTCCAGATACATATTCTTGAACTTGGAAGATATGTGATTCTGTACTTCTAACTTCGAATTCTCGTGAGGATCCTCCCTGAATAGTTCCTTCATCATTGCCATTAATCTGAATAGAAGTTGAGCGATCTGATGGTATGTCTGATATTGATATAGTTACAAAATAATTATTGCGACTTGAATAAGTAGAGTAGGGATAGTAAACAGGCACATAGTAATCAGTATATGCTTCTACATCTCGTATTGATTCTAAACCTATACATGAAGATGAAAGTATACACAATATACTGATAATTAGTACCAATGAAAACCTCAATTACCTCACCGAAGGTAGATTATTATAACGTTTTATGTAAGGGACCATTTAAACATTGATTAATATAATTTCCTCATCAGCAATATTGTTCATAAATATTGCAATAAATCAGAATTTAACATATGAATTCTGGAATTCAATTAAAAAAAAGATTTGAAGCTACACCAACTAAATGGTGCAGCAATTAAAATTTAGTCAAATTCTGAGGAGTCTCCACCTGGCGGTCCAGGAGGAGTATCTTTAGGTTTGGAAGCAGATATGACGTCATCAATTCTCAATATCATTGAAGCTGCTTCACTAGCTGATTTCACAACCTGCGATTTGACGGCAAGGGGCTCATATACATTTAATTTTGTCATGTCCATGACTTTTCCTTTATGAACATCTACGCCAGCCCACTTCTCACCTTTCTCATGCATTGATCTAAGCTCAACAAGAATGTCTATAGGATCAAGTCCAGCATTCTCGGCTAAAGTCATTGGTATGACTTCCAAAGCTTCAGCGTAGCATATTACAGCTAGCTGTTCCTTTCCTGTAAGTTTCTCAGCAAATCTTCTAAGTTGGGAAGAAACTTCAAGTTCTGGTGCTCCTCCGCCCGCTACTATTCTAGGCTCGCGTATAACGTCTCTGACAACACATAGTGCATCATGAATTGAACGCTCGGCCTCATTGATGATTCGCTCTGTTCCCCCTCTTATGAGTATTGCCACTGCTTTAGGATTCTTGCATCCTTCAATGAATATCATTTTATCGTTTGAGATCTTTCTCTCTTCGAAAAGGTCTGCTTTTCCAAGATCTTCGGATTTGAGGTCATCAATATTTGTCACAATCTTACCGCCTGTCGCCTTTGATAGTTTCTCTATGTCCTTCTCACTGACTCTCCTTATCGCTACAATTTCTTCTTTGGCTAGGAAGTGTTGGGCGACGTCGTCTATTCCTTTCTGGCAGAGAAGTACGTTTGCTCCTGAAGATTTCACTTTATCAACCATATCTCTGAGGATTTTCTCTTCCTCATCAAGAAAGGCTTTCATCTGTTCAGGTCTCTGGATATTGATTTTTGCATCAAATTCGGTCTTCTCTACTTCAAGGGCAGAATTCAACAGTGCTATTTTTGGATTCTTAATGCTTTTGAGCATTCCAGAGTGTACGACTTCCTTGTCTATCACTAAACCGTTGATCAGTTTTGTATCTGCTAGAGAGCCACCAGCTTTTTTCTCGACTTTGATGTCTTCAACATCAGCTCTCCATCCTTCAGGAGTTTGTTCCGCAACTTGGAGGATTGCATCGATCGCAATATTCGCTATGTCCTCGGCATTCTCCGACAATAATTTACTGGCTTGAGATGTAACTGCTACATCTCGAAGAGCTTTTTTATCATTTGGCTCAACTTTTATGGCGATCTCATCCAAGATCTCTAGAGCTCTTTCAGTTGCTTGTCTGTACCCATCAACTATGATTGTTGGATGAACATCCTTGTCTACTAGTTCCTCGGCTTTAGTCAATAATTCCGACGCAAGCACTACCGATGTTGTGGTGCCGTCTCCAACTTCTTGGTCTTGTGTTTTGGAAACATCTACCATCATTTTGGCAGCTGGATTCTGTACATCCATCTCTTTTAGAATTGTCGCGCCATCATTTGTTATTGTGACATCTCCGAAACTGGCGACAAGCATCTTATCCATGCCTTTTGGTCCTAGTGCAGATTTGACTGCTTCAGCAACCGCTCGTGCTGCCTGAATGTTGGAATGTAGAGCTTCTCTACCTGTACTCCTGTCTGTTCCTTCCTTCAATATTAAAACTGGTTGTCCACCAATTCTTGCTGCCATCGCTTCAGTCATTTTTTTTCACCTTTTATTACATCATTCCGCCCATACCGGGTGGCATTCCGCCCATGCCGGGTGGCATTCCGCCCATGCCGGGTGGCATTCCGCCCATGCCACCACCTGGTGGTGGGGCTGCGCTCTTTGATGCTGCTATTACATCATCTATTCTTAGTATCATTGAGGCTGACTCCACAGCAGATCTTATAGCATGTTCTTTGACGCTGACCGGCTCGATAATTCCTTCTTTCAACATGTCTTTGGTCTTTCCCGAATATACGTCAACGCCAGTAGTCTGACCAGTGGATTCGGCGTGTGCTGCCTTTAGTGCAACCATTATGTCGACAGGGTCGAGACCTGCGTTCTCAGCTAAATATTTGGGTATTGATTCAAGTGCATCAGCAAACTTCTCAATTGCCATTTGTTCTCTCCCTCCAATCTTGGGAGCATATTCTTTAATTCTCTTGGCAACTTCGACTTCCGTCGCACCGCCTCCAACTACAATCCTGTTCTTACCGACTATATCGCTGACGACAAAAAGTGCATCATTGAGAGCTCGTTCAGCTTCGTCAACAGATCTCTCAAGTCCTGCTCTTATCAGTATGCTAACTGAACGTGGGTTCTTGCATTCCTCAATAAATACCATTTTATCTTCACCCAATCTCCTCTCTTCCATAAGTCCTGCCTCGCCAAGCTCTTTCTTAGATAGTCCTTCTAAGTTTGTGACTATTTTTCCGCCAGTTGCTCTAGCCAGCTTCTCCATGTCTGATTCTTTTATTCTTCTTATAGCTACTATGCCTTCTTTGGCTAGGAAGTGTTGGGCGACGTCGTCTATTCCTTTCTGGCAGAGAAGTACGTTTGCGCCAGAAGATTTCACTTTATCAACCATTTCTTTGAGAATGTTTGTCTCTTCATCTAAGAATGCTTGCATCTGTTCAGGGTCGCTTATTCTAATCTCTGCACTAAATTCTGTTTTCTCAACCTCAAGTGCCATGTTGAGTAACGCTATTTTGGGGCTCTTTATGCTCTTGGGCATCCCATGATGCACTATCTCTTTATCAATTATTATGCCTCTGATGAGTTGCGTGTCAAGGACGCTCTTCCCAATCTTTTTTACTAATTGAACATTGTCTACGTCTGCCATTAATATCTCGCCTCTCTGTTCTGTGACCTGTTTCATGGAATCAACAGCAATCTCTGCAAAATGTTCTCGCGCCCCTCCGATGTTCTTGCTATGTAAAGCCGTCATAGCTGCTTTCTTGAGTGTCACCTTATCATCAAGGTCTACCGGCTTCGAAATTTCGTCAAGAATTCTCATAGCCTCGTCTGCTGCTTTCTTGTATCCGGAAATTATCGTTGTTGCATGAATATTATTGTCAATTAGCTCCTCGGCGTTTTTTAATAGTTCACCCGCAAGGACAACGGCTGTTGTTGTTCCATCTCCAACTTCATCATCTTGTGTTTTGGCAATTTCCACCATCATCTTGGCAGCAGGATTCTGCACATCGATTTCGTCAAGGATTGTTGCGCCATCATTAGTAATGGTGACATCTCCTAGACTATCAACAAGCATTTTGTCCATTCCTCTGGGTCCCAGAGTTGATTTGACAACTTCGGCGATTATCTTTGCCGCCGTTATGTTTGACCGTTTAGCTTCCTTACCTCTTGTCCTCGAGGTACCTTCCTTGAGGATCAGTATCGGTTGACCTGTTAAATACGACAATTTCTATACACCTTATAATTATGCGAATATCGACTCTCCACGCTTAACAGATAAACTTTTCTTGTCTGGTAATTGGAAAGCGGGAATTCAAATATTGACTATTCTGGGAGATGTGCGCGGTGAAGACGGAAAATAGAATAAGATGGTGGGCCGGGAGGGATTTGAACCCTCGACCACCTGCGTGTCAGGCAGGTATCCTAAATTGTCCTGCATATTCTGCATCCAGACTAGACGACCGGCCCATTGACTGACCTGCTATACTAGTAAATGTTTGAACTTTTAAAAATTATAATTCTTTCATTATCATTATGTAACGTAATTCAAACAATAGTCTAGACTTACCAATACTTCTGCAGATAATGTCTAATCCGACGTGCACACTTATATTTTCAGACTAATCTTGTTCTATTAAGCTTCTTGTTCTGCCATGAATAACGTCTAATACGTTTTGATGAGTTGTAACCACATGCACCGCATCTTCTATTAGAAAGACTATAGGAGTGTCTGCCACATCTACGGCACACTAT
>DAOUZW010000049.1 GCA_030671315.1 Candidatus Bathyarchaeota archaeon | reverse complement strand
ATATGATGTTACTAAATTATCTATTGCCCGGGCTGCGGAATTTTTTCGAAGCTTAAAGCTTAATGAAAAGGAAAGATTTATCAGCCGCCAAATATTAAAAGAGATAAAACAACGTATTGAGTTTATGGAAAATGTTGGTTTAGGATATCTTACTCTTGATAGAAGAATGAGTTCCCTGTCAGGAGGAGAAGCCCAGAGGACTCAGTTAGCAACTCAGATAGGCTCAGGTCTAACAGGTGTTCTTTATGTTTTGGACGAACCCAGTATCGGGCTACACCAAAAAGATAACAGACGTCTACTGAGAACTCTTAGAAAAATGAGGGATTTAGGAAATACAATACTCGTTGTAGAACATGATGAAGAGACAATCCTAGAATCAGATTATGTGATTGATCTGGGCCCGGGAGCTGGCAGACATGGAGGCCATATTGTAGCTACCGGTACACCAGAGCAGATAATGAAAAACAGTCAATCTCTTACTGGGAAATATTTGAGACATCAACTGACAATCCCAATCCCTTCCATAAGGCGTAATGGAAACGGTAAATCACTGACTGTATTGCAGGCATCCGAAAACAATCTAAAGAACCTTAATGTCACAATACCTTTGGGTACATTCATCTGCATTACAGGAGTTTCAGGATCAGGAAAGAGCACTTTCTTGAATGAGGTCCTATACAAGGCACTAGCAAACAAACTCTATAATTCGAAAGAAAAAGCTGGATCTCACAGAGCAATCCAAGGAATAGAAAATATTGACAAAGTGATAATAATTGATCAGTCTCCAATTGGAAGAACCCCTCGCAGCAATCCCGCTACATATATAGGCCTATTTACGCCAATCAGAGAATTATTCTCAAGACTTCCAGAGTCAAGAATACGGGGATATAAACCTGGAAGGTTCAGTTTCAATGTTAGAGGAGGAAGATGTGAGGCCTGTCAGGGCGCTGGCACAATAACAATAGAAATGCATTTTCTACCAGATATTCACATTCCTTGTCAAGTCTGCAAAGGAAAAAGGTATGGTAGAGAAACTCTTGAAATTAAGTACAAGGGAAAATCCATATCTGATGTACTGGAAATGACAGTCGATGAGGCATTAGAGTTCTTCTCAGCTATACCCCAGATCGCCAGAAAACTCAAGACTATTGTGGATGTCGGCTTAGGTTATATCGCTTTAGGGCAAAGTGCAACAACACTTTCGGGTGGAGAAGCCCAAAGGGTAAAATTAAGTTCTGAATTGGCAAAGAGAAGCACAGGAAAAACATTATACCTGCTAGATGAGCCGACGACAGGATTACATTATGCCGATGTTGAGAAACTATTGAATGTTCTACAAAGATTAGTTGATGCCGGAAACACAGTCTTAGTAATTGAACACAATCTAGAAGTTGTCAAAGCTGCAGACTACATCATAGATTTAGGTCCTGAAGGTGGTGAAGAAGGAGGATATCTCATAGCTTCATGTACTCCAGAAGAATTGACAAGAATTAAGAGATCTTATACGGGCCAATACCTTAAGAAAATAATTCAACAAGACCTTTTGCAAAGAGGAGAATGGGAAAAACTTCAGCAATTTGACTGAGCTCTAAACCAAATATCAATTCAACAAGTCAGTAAACGTGAATACTTTGTCAGTGCGCGCTATTCCTTGATATAATCTAATTTCCTATGAACTAAACTTTTGAGATAGTACCATGTTTTCTCTTCGAATGACGGTATCATAGTTTTTGTATCCAAGGATTTTCTCTATTTGATCAGAACTCTTTCCTTTGATTCTCTCTAATTCTTCTGATGAATAATCGACAATTCCCTTAGCGATCTCTTGCTCTTCATGAATCAATAATACTATATCTCCAGGACTAAATTTACCTTCCAGCTGAGTTATCCCAGATGGTAATAGGCTTCCACCTTTCTGAAGTGCATATTTGGCTCCCTTATCAATTATTATTGTTCCATGACTTTTTGAAAATCTTATCCATCTATCTTTGTTTGTGTAACCTGTTTTTGATGCTCTGAATAATGTACCAAGTGCCTCGCCTTTGATGATCCTTGTTAAAATTCTTTTTTCCCATGCATTAGCTATTATCACGTTACATTTGGATTCCATAGCAATTTTTGCAGCCTCGATCTTAGTTTTCATGCCACCTTTAGTTCTCCAAGAGCCAGCTTCTCCGCCAATACTCTCGATTTCAGGTGAGATCTCTGTGATTTCAGGAATGAGTTTTGCATCTTTGTGTTTTGGATTTTTATTGTAAAGTCCATTTACGTCTGTTAATAAAACAAGTAATTCAGCATCGACTTTGGCCGCTACCAAGGCTGAGAGTTTGTCGTTATCGCCAAATGTTGATTCAATCTCATGAACTGAGATCGGGTCATTCTCGTTTATTATAGGAATTGCTCCACATTTAGCAAGTATGTTCATTGAGTTCCGTAGATTAAGATATGTTCTCCTGTTTGAAAAAGCTTCATAGGTTAAGAGTAACTGTGCAACTTTCAAATTATATTTTCTGAAGACACTTCGCCAAGTCTCAATAAGTATGCTCTGGCCAATGGCTGCGGCTCCTTGTCTAGTTGGTATGTCTCTTGGCATTGTTTTTAATTTGAGTTCTTTGATTCCTGAACCTATTGCACCTGAACTGACAATGATGATTTGTTTTTCTGTTTTTGTTAATTCATTGATTTGTCTGGCAATACTATCCATGTATTTTTTATCAAGACGCCCGTCTGCTTTTGTGAGGACTGAGGTTCCAATCTTAACTACTATCCTCTTTACAGCTCGAAAGTCTCTATTCAAATCGACACTCTCTAATTTCTCAGCTATTGGTGGTAGAGTTCCAAGTCTTATCTTGGAATTTATGTGTGAACTGTTTTGCATTCTTTCCTGTATATGAGGAAACGATTTGTCCATTTCCTAAGATAATGTATTTGTAACTTACTAGTCCTTCCAGACCCATGGGTCCTCTTGCATGTATCTTCTCTGTACTGATTCCTACCTCTGCACCGAATCCAAATCTATAGCCATCACTAAATCTTGTTGATGCATTATGTAGAACTACTGCTGAATCAACTTCGTTAAGAAATTTCTGTTTTCTATCTTTGTTTTTAGTTATTATGCCATCTGTATGATGAGATCCGAAATAGTTTATGTGATCAATCGCTTCTTGCAGTGACTCTACAATTTTTATCGAAAGAATGAGGTCAAGATATTCTGTTTGCCAATCTTTTTCAGATGCTTTCTTGATTTCTGGAAGAATTTCTCTGGTTTTAGTATCGCCTCTTAGTTCAACTTTTGTCTCCTCATATTTCTGCGCAATCTGAGGTAAGAATTGTTTAGCAATATCTTTGTGAACGAGAAGTGTCTCCATTGCATTGCATACGGCTGGATATTGGACCTTTGCATCATAGCATATTTCGACTGCCATATTGAGATCTGCATCTTTATCGACATATTCATGACATATACCTTCGGTATGGCCTAGAACAGGAATCTTACTATTTTCTTTTATGAATTTGACAAGTGAGCTTGATCCCCGAGGAATTAATAAGTCGACATATTCGTCTAGTTCAAGTAATTTCTTGACATCTTCTCTTGTATCAATTAACTGTACAGAATTCTTAGGTATTATATTAGACTCAGCAATTTTTTCCCTGATTAGCTCTGATAGAAATTGATTGGTCTTATTCGCTTCTGAACCACCTTTCAGTATAACAGCATTTCCAGATTTCAAACATAAGCTAGATATCTGAACCAGAGCATCGGGTCTTGATTCGAAAATTGCACCTATAACGCCTATCGGGCAGCTCACTTTAAAAAGCTCTAATCCTTGATCCATTTCTATTGAAAAAAGAGTCTTTCCGACAGGATCGTCAAGATCAGCCAGTGATTGCAATCCTTTAATGATATCATCAATTTTCGAATTATTTAGTTTGAGTCTTTTTAGTAAAGAGGATTGCAGATCATCCTTGGTTGCTGCATTGACGTCAGATCCATTTATTTCTTGAAGTTTGAGTCTGGCACTATCGATTTCTTTCGCAATTTCCAAAATAGCCTGATTCTTTGAATCAGTATTGACGTTACTCATTTTCAGGGCTGCTTTTCTTGCACGCCTTGCAATCTCTAATATTTCCAAGTTGAGATCGCCCACAAATTTAGTATATTTACTGAGATGATTACCAATGGTTTAAGATTGTCGATTTGTTTTTCTGAGTTTGCCCTAACTTTCGTAGGCTATTTTTACACATGATATTTTGATCAAGATAATAATGTATATGGAGGATGGTAACGATGAACAACTGTAATCAGTGCAGTAATCTCGGTTATCTTCCATTCGTTTGAACCCTTACTCACACTTATCCAATAAACACCATTGTACACTCCATAATCACTTACTAAACTCCATGAACAAGTAACAAAAGCATTCGAATCTTCGATTTCTATTTTCCAAGGAAAAGCAGTAAAAGTAAGTCTGTTATTTATTGAAAAGATACTACCATAAAGATTCGTCAACTCTTTTATGCCTGAAAATTCTTGATTAAAAGTCTCATCAATGAATCGGCCCCCTTCATCAAATAATGAGACAATATTTCCAGTTGATCTTTTATTCATGGCATTGACATATTCTCTAATTAATTTTCGAATCAAATATTCAGAATCAATGGAATTGTCATTAGCTGCATTTACCGTCATAATTAGTGGTGAAGTTAAAAGCATCATGAAAATCGATGATGCCAAAATTCTTCTAATGAAAAATCTTTCACTAGTCAAAATTATCGTCCTCCACGATTATAGTGGGTGCACGTAAAAACATTTTGCATGTTGAATTAGAACGACTCGATAAACTATTTACTTATTAAGAATTAGTGGGCCGGGGGAGATTTGAACTCCCGACCTTGCGGCCTTATTAGGTTTCCGCGTGTAAGGCGGACGTTCTAGCCCAGCTGAACTACCGACCCAATTCCATCTTTGTTAATACCCTTGTCTTGATATAGGTTTCTCGTTCATATCTTAAACTCTCTTTCCACTGGGAGTGGCAAATCTGACTAATCAAAAAGATAAACTATCATTATTACGTCCCATTCTTGAAAGGCGGAGCATAAGAAATTTCAGTAAAAAAACTGTTTCAAAAAAAGAAATAGAAATTATTCTCGAAGCTGGGCAAAGAGCTCCAACTTCATGTGGGATTCAGTTCTATAGTTACATTCAAGTAAATAGCCAAAGAAAACGTAAAATGATATTGGACCTTGTAAAAGAAAATAAGGCCTTAGAGACCGCACCTTTATGGGTCTTCATATGCTGTGATGCAGCGCGACCATTGAAAATGTTTGAACATCTCCAAATTGATTCTTATTTGGGTGAATCAACAAAGCTTCTACATAGTTTAATAGATGCTTCGTTATCAGCGCAAAATATAGTTATAGCGGCTGAGTCACTTGGTTTAAGTTCCGTATTTACAATTTATCATTGGCGAGCCTTAGAACAGATATCGAAGCTTTTAGATCTGCCAATGAATGTTCTACCGTTACTTTTGTTATGTATAGGTTATCCAAAGGAAAAACCTCCTCTACGGCCAAGAAGAAGTGGCAGAATAATTTGGCATAAGAACAAATACATAATGCCGAAAAAGGAGACTATTCTGAGAGATTATAATCGGGCCAATATAGAATTAAAGCGTACGAAGTATTTTAGTGAAAACGTAGATGGATTAGCTCACCATTGGGAAAAAAAATTTACAAGAAATGAAATGGTTCTTCGTGAAAAGAATTTAAGATCTGTTCTGCAAAAGCATGGGTTTCTACCAAAAAATGTCTGAATATGGGATCCTAAAATGTCTGAACCGCAGGTCATAAGATTTGATATTTCTGAAATCAAAGCAGTTCTTTTTGATTTAGATGAAACTCTAATAGATTCTATCCAAGGTCATGCGGGAGCCCATAAAAGAGTATCCAAGATCATTAAAGAATATTTTGAAAAGCAAAAAATCAAGATTGATGGTGAAGAGCTGATCTTGCAGATATCAAATCTTGACGATACAATGAATAAGAAATTTATTTACGATCGAGATAAGTGGTGGCCTGATATCATTCATTCGGTTGCCCCGAAAATATCTATTTCTAAGGGTCTGATAAAAGAACTGACAGAAGAATATTGGCGATCTTATGCATTAAATGCAAAACCCTACACAGATACTGTTCCAACTTTGAATTATCTCAAAAAGAATTACCTTCTAGGATTGATTTCAGACACAGATCATTTGTCCGGTATGAAACGATATAGAATAGATATTCAACCTTTCAAATATCTTTTTAATTTAACACTTGTTTCGGGTGAGGAGACGAAAGAGACTAAACCCAGCGCAGAACCGTTTTTGTATGCGGCAAAAAAATTGGGGAAAAATGTGAATGAATGTATATTCGTAGGAGACAAACCTTTTGCAGATATTGAAGGAGCTAAGAAAGCGGGAATGAAAACTATACTAATTTATAGACGTGATTGGGGTTATGAGATTGAAGCAGATTATACTATCAGATCGCTAAGTGAACTATGTGGGATTCTATAATCACATGCGCTAATTCTCAAGAGCTCTCATTTACTATCTAACAATCATTTCGGTAGGAAATTTTGTAAATGGTTTACAACCTGAATCAGTTACGACAACGACGTCTTCCAATCTTACTCCAAAACGATTTGGGATATAGATACCAGGCTCAATACTAAAGGTCATACCTGCCTCTAGCTTAGTACTGTTCTTCTCATGAATATACGGTGCCTCGTGAATATCTATCCCGATTCCATGTCCAGTCCTATGAATAAAATATTTGCCATATCCCGCCTCGTCAATTATCTTCCTTGCCGCTTTATCTATAGAGCCAGCAGAAATACCGGGACGAACATTGCTAATTGCTTCCTGATAAGCTCGTGAAACCAAATCATATATCTTTTTTATTTTTGAGGATACTTTTCCTATGCAAACTGTTCTAGTGATGTCTGAACAATAATAGTCAGATTTTGCTCCTAAATCGAAAATAATACAATCGCCATTTTGGATTGCTCTTCTTCCCGTCAAGTGATGAGGGAATGAACTATTCGATCCTGAAGCTACAATCGTTTCAAAAGATGGTCCTTCAGAACCTCTTTTTCTCATTTCAAATTCCGCAAGTGCTGCTAATTCAAACTCTTTTTTTCCCTTCCTGCATTCAGATATTATGAAGTCGAGAGCTTTCTCAGCAAATTTAGAAGCATTTTGTATAAATTTGATCTCATTTTCTGACTTACACATTCTTATCTGACTTAGAAATTCTGATGTATAAATGAATTCGACATTCGATATACTCTGTTGAAAAATCTTAAAATGTTTCAACAAGAGGCTGTCTGTGATTGCGATTTTTTGTTTCTTTATCTTAAGCTCTTGAACAATGTTTCCTAGTTGAGTTGTAATTTTTGAGTTATCAGACCAGGCTCTAACATTTTCTATCCATGATGTTTTCTTAACTT
>DAOUZW010000034.1 GCA_030671315.1 Candidatus Bathyarchaeota archaeon | reverse complement strand
ATTCTTGTTTGGTTTAATCTACCGGTCATTACAACATCCAAGACTGTGGCTGGGAAATCTATATCGAATTGCCTGAGTTGAGGAACATATCCTATAAGTGCTCTATTATTTTCTGCTGAGCCTCCAAACACTTTGACATTTCCTCTGTTTGGTTTGATTAATCCTAGAATAACTTTCAGTAGGGTCGTCTTGCCTCCGCCGTTAGGTCCGATGATTCCTAGAAAATCATTTTCTTTTACGATTAAATTGATATTTTCCAATACTATTCTTTCGTCATAATATACCCAGACGTCTTTCAAATCTACTATAGATTTCATGATTCGTTCAAACTTTTTGATATTTCATCAGACATTTTTTTCAAATTTTCAATGTAATCTCTTGCAAGAGGACTTATCAAGATGACACTTCCGTCTATCTCTTTCGCGATAGTCTTAGCAGTCTGAATTTCAAATTCTGGTGAGGCGAATATAATAGTTATATTATTTTCACGTGCTTGATCGATTAGATTTGCAATGCCTTCAGGTGTTGGTTCTTTACCTTCTTTGGCAATTGGAATCTGTTCTAGACCGTAATCGTAGGCTAAATAACCCCAAGAATCATGATAAACCATAAACTTCTTAGTCTTTAAACCTGAGAAGGTCTGCATCATTGTGCTATCAAGTTCCTTTAACGAATTTATGTAAACATCTTTATTCTTAGCATAATATTCCTTGTTGTCAGGATCGATTTTTGCAAGGCCTTCATAGAGATTTTCTACCATAATTATCGCTTTTTTAGGAGATAACCAGACATGAGGATCCTTAGCTCCTAATGGGTATTCATTATCGTGAGCACCCATCTCAATTAGGTGAGTGCCTTCACTGCTATCAACAATTAGCATATTTGGATTTGTTTCTATGATCTTTGGCATCCAGACAAGTTCGAAATCAAGTCCTGTACCGACTTTGGCGTACATCTCTGCTTCGGTAACTTCTTTCATCTGACTTGGACGTGGCTCATATGTATGTGGACTTGCTCCAGGAGGCACCATAGTTGTAATTGACACTTTATCTCCTGCAATTTTCTCAATGAATTCCGCTTGAGGAAGAATTGTTACAACAACTCTAGGTTTTTCATCATAATCTAAGTCTGAAGATTGGTCGAGAGATATTAATCCAATAGTTATGATTACTATTATTGTTACTATAATCGCGATATAGTTTATTCTATTCATATTCATAATCTTCTAGAAAGTATTTGATAATTAATTGCAGCACAAATTTACCTCGTTGAGTTGTGTATAATTGTTGCAATGATATGATATCCAGCTTTCATAGTTCCTGTTACAGTTCCTGATATCTTTGATTTCCCAATCCTTTTTCTGTAACTAACTTCAACCTCCGTTATCCTCATTTTTCTGCGAAGAGCCTTTACCATCATTTCTACTGTCCATCCATAGGTAGGCGACTTCATTTTCAGACTTGTGAGATTGTCCCATTTAATGGCTCTGAATGGTCCTAGATCCTCAAATGACCGTCCATACAGAATATTGATAAGAGTTAACGCAAACCAATTTCCAAACTTTGCATGAAGTGGCATAGATCCTTTCTCCATTTTTGAAGAGGAACGATAACCTATGACGAGATCGGCTTCATCTTTTAAAATGGGCATGAGCACTCTGTCGATCTCTTTTGGATCACTGCTGTAATCTCCATCAATGAAAACAACTATTTCAGGCGGAAGATTCTCAAGAAAGGAGATCCCTGCTAAGCAAGCGTTTCCGTATCCTCTTCTCGATTCTAATATTACGGTCGCACCATGAGTTTTGGCCACGTCAGAAGTGTTATCGGTACTACCATTATCCACAATAACTACTTTATCGACCAACTCGTTTGGAATATCATCAATCACTTTACCTATTGCAGAAGATTCGTTTAGAGCTGGAATGATCAAGCATACCTTTGGTCTTAGTACCTTTTCAGGGGGCATGTTTTACAACGACAGAAGTAGCTAAGGATAATGAGGATAATATTACTTTTGATTAAATGAGGTTTATAACATGAAAAACTTCGAATATTATTAACTTATGATAAAAAGCTATGTTAACAATGATGTGAAACAATGAATAATAGTTGTGTGATATTATTCACTAAAGCTCCAATTCCAAGCTTTGTCAAGACAAGACTTGTCGATAAATCATCTTTGAATATTGACCAGGTCACAGAGCTATATGAAGCATTTCTGATGGATGTCGTTGAGACTACAGATCGTTATGTTACGAAAAATAATTTTGATTTTGTCATTTCATATACTCCAAAAAGAGGATTGAATAAGATAAAAGAGTTAATTAATCGTCTCGAAAAGCCCATTGATGTTTCTCATTTTGAACTTCAAGAAGGCGATACTTTCGACCAGAGAATGAATAGTGCATTCTCTAAGGCATTTGATGCCGGATATCAAATGTGTGTAATGATAGGGGGAGATATACCTACTTTGAGATATGAGCATCTAAAGAGTGCATTTGAACTTCTTCGAGAGCAGAAATACTCAGATGAAAAAGTCATGGTTATCGGACCTGGAATTGATGGTGGAGTATATTTGATTGGATTACGTAAAGATACAAATTTTAATTTCACAGGCGTGTTTCAAAAAAAAGGTGAATTAGACATATCACTTTCAGAAATTACAAATAGATCAAGGTTAAGGTCTATTAAACTACTTAAAATCGATATTCACTATGATGTAGATGTTCCAAAAGACATGAAGAAGTTGAAAGCTGAACTATCTAAGAATCCTGAATTAGCTCCTCACACTCGTAATAAACTTAATTCAATCCACCATAAATTCCTTGAATTTAAAAAAATAAGTTCGAAATAATTAATAAAAATTCATATTCTTACATATTTTTCAATCGGAAGTTTTCCACGAATAAGTTTAATCCACCCTTTCTTGAGAGCGATTCTTAAGAGATCAAGTTTCGATGAACTTAGTAAATCAAAAGCTCCAAATGGCGATTCACCCCTGTAGTTGCGTTGTCTACGCCAGTAATATTCACCCTTCACATCTGAGTAGACGTCATAGAGATCACCATCTCGTGTGAGGTAAGTTACTATCAGATCTCCGTCGAGACCTGCAGACATCTTCTCCACCAATCTTTCAATAAAGAAGATTATCCTAAACCAATTGTCACTCAGCGAGAGTCCTTAGCAGAATGGTCGCTGACCAGAACAGTAACCAGATTCCTGAAATAACACAAGCTAGAACTATCAAATTCATCAACTCCGCATAAGCTTCAAACTTTAGATTCTTCTAGGTAGGGACGGTGGCGAGGCAGGTGAGTTGTTCACTCTCCTGCCTCGGAGGCATGCTGGGGTCTATTTTGGGAGTGGTTTGCGAGTTTGAGTGTTCATATTCTTGGGTTTTCGCAAATCCGTTAGTTTCGAGAGTTTGACGTATCTTCACTATTGCACTAAATATTGCGGCTTCGTTTTTTGCACCAGCACATACGACTTTTCCAGTTGTAAAGAGTAGGAGTGTAACCTTGGGTTCATCCATCATGTAGATGAGACCTGGAAAGTTTTCTGGCTCATAGATCGTTCTTCTCAGTTTTGTTGCGATGTCTTCAAGATCGATTCTTGTTCTTAGATCTGCGCATGCTACCATGTTCTGTATTTCAATCTTGGGTTCATTCAAAATGACTGTTCCTGATGATTGTAGTTCCTTTACGCCGTTGAGTATTGCTTTCTTTGCTTGTCTGATAGATCTGGTGCCCATTGAGATTATCTTGCCAGAATTAAACATTAGAAGCATGCTTTTTGGTTTTTTCAAGCTATAGAATAGACCTGGAAATCTTTGGGGGTTATATCTTGCTCCTGGAATCGTTCCTGATATCTGGTTGAGATCTAGATTCTGTTGAAGTTTACCGGAGGCCACCACATTTTCTACTTTCACTGCATAACGATCTCTAGTTTGGTCGGGATCATTTACAATTTGGCTAGCAATCATTCTAAATCACTCCAAATTAAAGACTCACTGATGCTTTCACAAACTTCGCTAGTCCACTATTGCACTGTGGGCAGGAAGCGCGTAGCATTTTTCTTCCATTTATTGAGCTTTCGTCAATTTTATTATTGTCAACATCGACTTTTTTTCTACATTTCAAACAGAACATTTCCATCTATACTTCACCTTTGTTTCCAAATCCTCAGCCAAATGTACTTGTGTAGCACATATATAAATGTTTATTTGTAACACAAAACTACAGATAATATGCGTCCTGAGATTAAAGAAAATAACACAACCCTAAGGAAAATCAATATAGACCATGTCTGATGGATTTAGAACTCCTAGGTTAACTTGTGAAACCGCATGTTCAATCCGTATTGAAGATTGTTCTAAAACCTGAGTGTCACCTATAATATTGTTCAATGTACAATATCTCAATCCTAAGGAATATGCTTACAATCTAATGTCAAAGAGATAATGGTTGAGTCATATTGAGGATCCAGATGATTAACACTTTTTATCCTCCATGGAGAGGGGGCGCTGAAACTTACGTTAAAAACCTAGCTGAAAATTTGGTGAGAATGGGACATGAAGTCCAAGTGGTAGTAGCGCATCAACCGCTGAGCCCTGGAGAATATTTCCAAAATGGAGTGTTAGTGAAACGTTTAAAGTCGGTAGGCATGTTTTATGGCGTCCCCATAATCCCTGAGCTATTGCAATATTTAGTTTCGATCGATGCGGATCTAATTCACGTAAATTTTCCGAATCCTGTTAACGCCATCATGGGAGCACTTGCGTCAAGAATAAAAAAAATTCCTGCTGTTTTAACTTGGCATAATGATCTTCCTTCAGTAACAAAATTAGCAGGCTCAATAGTTCAAATTCACGATGGATTAGCTGCGCCGATTTATTTGAAACATTATGACTCCATTATCACTACTTCAAATATTTATCATAAAAAATCTAAAATGCTTCGTAAATTCCAAAACAAGACTAGAACCATATTTAATGGTGTAGACTGTAAACGTTTCAATCCTGATGTTTATGCGGAAGACATTAAAGCCGATTTAAAGATCAAAAATTCAAAAGTCATTCTTTTTGTTGCCGCTCTGACTAAATGGCATCGCTATAAAGGATTAGATGTTCTTTTAGAAGCTTTCAGACTCATTCGTGATACGGATATCAAGTTATTGATAGTTGGTGGGGGAGACCTCAAATCAGGATATGAAGCGTATACTAAAAGTGCAAACTTGACAGATAAAGTAGAATTTGTCGGTGAAGTTTCCGACGAATTTCTCCCAAAATATTACTCAATTGCGGACATGCTTGTTTTACCAAGTAAAGACAGGTCTGAAGGGTTTGGTCTTACGATATTGGAAGCAAACGCTTCAGGTAAACCAGTAATAGGATCTAACATCGGAGGTATTCCAGGGATACTTACCGATAACGTCAACGGCATCCTTGTCCCTCCTAACAATCCAACTCTTCTTGCAGATGCTATATGTAGACTATCTTCGAATGATAAATTAAGAGAGCAGATGGGTGAAAGAGGAAGACAAATAGCCATCACGCATGACTGGAGCAAAGTAGCTTTTGAGACTGAAAAAATCTATTTCGAATTACAAGACTGACTTTTATGCTGCTGCCTTATTCTCTGGGACAGGCTTGTTAACTAAACTTCGCCGATAAGTATTACAGCAAATACTCCTAGAGCAATTCCTAATATGACTCTGAATGAGAAGGTTTCCTTGAAGAAGATATTACTCGCAATCGCTGTGCCCACTACCAATAGCGCAGTCAATAATGCTGTCAATTTACCGACACCTGTTACAGAAAGAGGTATTCCAATCATTAGACGAGAGACGAATAGCATAACCAATCCAAAGAATATCGCTGGAGTAAATAGATAATTCATAACGAAAATATCATGTCGTAAGGTTACACCGGCATAGGCCACCATGATGAAACCTAAAATCATTATTACCAAATAAAACATGGAGTTACTTGTCAGATTAATTTCAGCCATCCTATCGAAAGTAATTGTCCCCAGCATACCAGTTCCATACTTGTATAGGAGATATCCGGCAATTCCGGTAACAGTTATTACGAAAACCGACAATATGAAAAGCTCTCTTGGCATAACCATTATTGCACAACCTAAACAATTTGATTAAGAGCACTTACTTAATTCTTGCGCGATCAGTGTTCCAAAATCATACCTGAAAATGCGGACTTTACTCTAGGCGACCCAAACATCAAGCAAGAATTGATACCAAATTAGTAGAGAGCCAAGTAGAAAGAAAGCCATTGCAACTCCTAGAACTAATATATTCTTTATTCTTACAACCAGCCATATCGGAAAGATAAAAGCAAAGAATCGTGGAAGAGAAACAAAGTTACCAAAATAAAGTAAGGCAATGAATAGGATCAAACTGTATACTCCCAGTTTTGAGTCTACCTTGAAAACACAAAAGACAATGTAAGCAAGAAAGAAAACTAAAGCCACAACTAGATAGTTGAATTCTTGAAATTTCCATACGTTGAAATCAAAGAGTGGTTCAATGAAATTCTGGAACCAGCCAAACTGCACCCCAAGGCGCATCCAATATTCTTGTTGCTTTGAAAAAACAAATGCATCTCCAGTTCGGAGATAGAGGTAGTATAGCCAACCTAATAGAGTCCCGATTGGTATAGTGAGAACAGGCAGATGTTTAAACTTCTTTTTTGATATCATGCTTATTGCAATGGGAATTACAATTACTATTCCGTATGTTTTCGTTAAAGTTGCAACTGCAGCTACCAATGATGATGAAATAAACCTGTCTTTAAGGTTAAGATACCAAGCAGCTAGAGTGAAGAACAAGAACAAAGATTCAGTGTAAGATATCGTGGTAAAGAGAAATACGTATGGAAATGTTGCAAAAAACAGAGTGGATAAAGCTGCTTCAGCTTTTGACATATACTGTTCTGCAACCGCTTGAAATAGTGGAATAGAAGCGATACCAAAAGAAACTGAAATCATGAAAGCGGCAAGCCACATATCACCCACTGCCATACCAACAATTTTGCATAAAACAGAATATGCCGGGAAGAATACATACAAGGGATATTGATACCAAACATGAGTCAGGGCGACATAATGTCCGGTATCTTGTGCACTGAATAGGTAAAGCCAAGGCTCTGCAGGTCCAGTTTCACTCCAATAGTCCATCCAAGGCGTGTAGAAACTTCCTAAAATGCTTAGTCGTTGATATATGAAAAATGAGCTAATCACTTTTAGCAGGATGATTATGATAACTGGTAATAAATAACGTATCTTCGTTTGAAGAATTTTATTACTTATCTGAGTTAACATATTCTTAAGCAAATTCTCTCGATCAGCAAATAAGAGTTGGCCTTACTCATCTAATATGAGTGAGCATCAGTATTTAGACCAGTAACCTTCTGATTAGAAATTAATGTAAATTAAGGCCCATATGATACAGGCTATTCCTATAGCAATAGAGATTATTGATATACTGAATAATCCTCCTATCATACTAACGATATCTTCTGCAAACTTAAAGAAAAGATAAGTAAGCAATGTTACTGTCAAAAAGACTAGGAACAACACTGTAGGACCCCCATAGCCGATTATCAAGTTAAAATAGTAGGCTACTGCTGATCCTGAAACTAAACCTAATAGAGCCGCCCAATGGATTTTCCGGATGGGTTTTGAGAATAATCCTGCTCCACAAATTAATAAGATTATGAAAGTAGGAATGTTCAGCATACCTTTTGCAATTCCTATGATTGACAGAGTTATTGCCCATAACCCCAGCAGAAAACCTGCTGCTAAAGTAACTATTTCTATTAATCTGTATTTTCCAGTGATGCCTTGAATAATTAGTGTGGCTCCAATTATTATTAGAGTCGGTTGGAACCATGTGGATAATTGTTCGAACATCATTTTTTAGGTTTAGACGCAGCTTTATCTATCTTGACTTCTTGATCTTTTATAGTTGGATTGAACTTTTCTTTCAATTCTGGCGTTAATTTTATGTTTGGCTCGTCTTTTCTTGCTACCATATAGCTTGGGATTGAAACCGCGCTTTTCCCAATTAGAATATGACCATGTGATATTATTTGTCTTGCTTGATAAATTGTTTTTGCCAGCCCTTTTCTAAAAGTTAAAGTTTGAAGCCGTCTTTCCAGAATATCTTTAATGTCTAGGTCGAGTACATCGTCTATATTTGCATTTTCAGGCAGGATCCCCTTACGGCTGAGGCTTTGTAAGAAATCATTTTCTAGTTTAACCCGTTCGGATTCTTCTTTTCCTAGCAGGGATCTGGCTATACCTCTAATTCTTGATAAGGCTGTTCTAGCTTTCAATAGTTCTCTCTTGTTTCTAAGCCCATATTCTCCTATCAGTTGCAGTTCAGCCGATATTTGCTCTTGTCCCCAAGGATTTCTTGGCGAATCGTATTTTTTCTTCTGTTTTTTTGGATCCCCCATAACGCCCCTTCCTATTTAGATCATTCTGCTTTCTTTCTGGCTGCCGCGATCAGGAGTTTCTTCTTTACTCCCACAGATCTTCCTGTTCTTCCTGTGCATTTTGTTCTTTGACCTCTGACTTTGAGACCTAAGGAGTGTCTGATTCCTTTCCAGCTTTTTATATTTTTCATAAAGTCTATGTCGTTCTTTGTTCTTAGTGTGAGGTCTGCAGTTATTAGATGGATATCTCTCCCTGATTCTACATCTTTTCTTCGGTTGACTAGTCTCGATGGAATTGAATGTTTCGAAAAGTCGGATATTATGTCATCAATTGTTGATATTTCCGCATCTGTTAGATAACCTAATCTTGTGTCTGCCTTTAAGTTTCCAATTTTCACTATTGTGTTTGCCATGCTTACTCCGACGCCTTTGATTTTTGTTAGACCATAGGTAACCTTTTTTGATCCTTCTAGGTCCGTCCCTTTGATTCTGATTATATGTTTGAATTCCTTTGACATTGTTTCTTGACTCCAGTCGAGTCTGCTTATGAGATATTGATCTCCAAGTTAAGCCTTTCTTTCACGTATTTTTGATATAATGTTATAGAATTAATTTTATAAAATTAAAGTAAAACTAAAAATCCTTCTAAAATCTAGAGCTACCGCTTATTTCATTTTTAAAATAAAAAAAAGTAAGGGGGGTAAAGCGTTTGCTTTACCTTAGAGGTATTATTGTCTGCTTTCTTCGTAGTAGGTACAGCGACGCTGCTAATGCTGATACTAAGGCTAGTAGTCCTGCT
>DAOUZW010000055.1 GCA_030671315.1 Candidatus Bathyarchaeota archaeon | reverse complement strand
AGTTCTTTTGGCTTGCAATCATTTTTCTATTGGTATCTATCGTGTTTGTTGGCATTCTGTCGTTTATGAATAAAAAGAGATGGTTCTGTATGGTTATATGCCCGGTTGGCGCAATAATAAATTTCATAGAAGGAATTACTCTCTTTCACGTTAAGCTGGACAGAGCAAAATGTATCAAATGCAATAAATGTATACACGTATGTGAAACCTATGCCATGACTAGACAATCTATAGAGAATTCTGGAAAACCTAATATTGATTGCATCAAATGTCATCGATGCATCGAAGTCTGCCCTGTGGATTGCATAGACATCTATGTCAGAGGTACAGCAACCCCGGCAAGATCTTGGTTCATACCTTTATCTTTAGCCGCAGCCGCGTCATGGTATGCATGGTTTGTTATAGCAATTCTAATATTGCCATCATTATTCAAATTCTAATGCAACTTAGATCTGAAGGAACATAAATTTGAAGCTTCATAGTTTGCCTCGATGGAGAAAAGTTGAATTAGCACAGTCTCTTTTTGGTTTAGTAATTATCACTATGGTAATTTCAACTTCCATTTATTATTACTACGTCCCGCAGATAGAGGCTTCAAAAGAACAAAGTGTAACATTGAAAATGGCTCTAGGTTCTCCTTACTCCAAAGGAATACACGCGGTCGCCACGACTGTTGTTCCAATTAGAATATGGGTTATAAATGAAAATGGTAATGTTGATAGGACTAGGAATGATGTGATAGATGTAATTCTCTCACCTTCAAAAATTCTTGAATTAAAGCAGAGTAAGGTAAATCTCGTGCAGGGGGAAGTTACACTTGAAGTGCATGCAATTTCTGAAGGTAGGGATAATGTTTTGCTTACAGCAGTCTGGGTGAGTGGAGACTCTTACCTAGAACCTGCATCCATATTAGTCGTATATCCGCCGATGGGTTCAGGCGGCTGAATAATTTTTTTGTTGATTAGTAAAAAGTCTGATTATAAAAAAAAGAAAAAGGGAAAGGTGTCTAAGCACCTGCTTCACTGAGCAGATGCTTGACGATGTTTATCTTGTATCTGTTCTCGCTAAGTGGTGTTGCATTTCCTAGTGCTGATCTTATCTCTTCAGGTGTACCGGAAGGTATTATCGGTGCTACTCCGCCAAGGGCTACAGTTGTGCCTTGACTTGTTGTTGATAGTGCAACGCTTGCAGTAGCAAAGTCGATTGCTCCTCTGGTTCTGCTTTTAAGGAATACTCCCTTGCTTGGTTTCTCAGGTACGACTATGTCTGTTATGATTTCATCTGGTTTCAAGACGTTACCTAAGACTATATAGAAGTCTTTCATAGGTACAGTCCTGGCTCCTTCCAATCCAGCGATATTTACATTAGCGTTTAGGGCTGTCAAAGCAACGGATACGTCTCCAGGAACAATTGCATTGCATACTTTCTGCTCCATTATTGCGTGGTACTGGTTTCGGCCACCAGGGACGAAACAGATAGGTCCACCTTTTCTGTAGCAGTTCCAATCTGGCAGTCGATAGTACCAACACCATACGTTTTGTCACATGTTACCGCCGACTGTTGCTTGGTTCTGTAGCTGAGGTGAGGGACCATTTCTTGCAGCTTCTGCGAGCATTGGTATACCTGCTTTACCTAGATCAGACAGCTTAGCTGTAGCTCCGATGTGAACACCATCTTCCTTCGTTTCGATTGTATCAAGACCTAGTTTCTTAATGTCAACTAGGACTTCTGGTGTAGGCATGTATCTCTTTCTTAACCAATCTACTAAGTCAGATCCGCCGGCTAAGACTTTGCCTTTTCCTGCAGCCTGATTAAGTACTTGGCATGCATCTTCAAGTGAGGTTGCTGTGTAGTATTTTACTGGTGCTAAAGATCTCATTTTTCTCTTTCCTCCTTTACGCCTTCCCTAAGGCCTCCAGTATTCTCTTCTGTGAAGCTGCTGGTGCATTTTTGATCCAGACGCCAATGGCATCATGTATTGCGTCTACTACTCCTGAAGGTGATGCGCAGTCTACTCCTTCTCCGATACCTTTTGCTCCGAATGGACAGTTAACTCTTGGGTTTTCTCCGAAGTATTCGCCCCAGACTGGCACTATTGCAGTATGTATGTCATCGATTTTTGGATAGTCTAGTATCGTTGGCATCTTCCAATCGACTAGAGTCTTGGTCAATATGGATCCGTTGTCGTAGAGGTTCTCTTCATACATTGCGTTAGCTCCGCCGTGGTATAGTCCTCCGCCTATAATCTGTCCTTCCATCAGTGTTGGATTTACAGGTAACGCGTCGTTTCCACCAATCCATTTCGTGACCTTCATTTCGCCTGTCTCCTTGTTTATCATTACTTCATAGGCTTGTGCCATGAAATTCATGTGCATGATCAGTCTGAAGTATGGGCCTAATGCTTGTCCTGTGTAGTAGTCGTTTGTTCCTGGTCCATCGTAATCGTTTGGAGCTCCGTCAGGCCAGTTCTTTGAACCTTGAACGATTGTGTGTGGGCGTGGTGCCATTGCATCTCCCCATGATATAGCGTTCTCAGGGTCTCCTTTTACTTGAATCATGCCGTCGACAGTCTCTAAGTTTGATGCGCTGGTGCCGAGTTTTGGTGCAGCCCATTCGAACAATTTTGCTTTTGCATTCTTTGCTGCATCGACTATGGCTTGGCCAACGTCGTCTGTTGCTGAGCTTGAGAATGAGTCACTCGTCCATGGGACATATGCTGTGTTGACTTCGACTTTTCGTACATTTTCTATTGGCATGTTCATTGCTTCTGCGACAAACTGCCTTGAGACGGTGTTCATACCCTGTCCTATATCCATAGAGTCGGCTATGATGTCTACGATTCCACTTGATCTTAGCTTGAGGAATATGAGGTTATGTACCATGTCTCCTTGTGAGTACTTGTTTGCTCCTGAGAATCCTCTTCCTACGACCCATGGGTCTGGTACGGATGGTTTTGGTCCCCATGCTTGCATCATTTCATAGACTTTCTTCTGGACTCCTTCTGATCCCTGGCTTCTGATTATCTCATTCTGAGCGCTGCGTTCACCTTCTTTGGTGAGGTTCAACAGTCTTATCTCAAGTCTGTCCATGCCAAGTTTCTCAGCTAACATGTTAATCATTGTTTCAGCTGGGAATGTAGATTCTAAGACTCCAAAGCCTCTGTAGGACATCGTCTCAACATGATTAGTATATGAGTCGTATGCAGTGAACATTACATTGGGTCTCTCGTATAGGTCTCTGTGACCCCAATGGTATGTGCAGGTTATTGCTTCTCTTGCTCTTTCCATGACAGACAAGCTGAAGACCGCGTATGGTGTACCAATGTTGAATGTGATATCGATTGCTGTCAACTTACCATCATTCTTGGCTCCAGCTTTGATTTGGCATACATTCCATGGTCTTGTTGCATGTTGTAAACGGTTATCGTCGAAGGATACTCTTACAGGTCGTCCTGTAGATTTTGCACCTATAGCAGCATATGGTCCTGGGCCACCACAGTTCTTTCCTCCGAATCCGCCAGCACAAACGTCAGGGCCTATTACATTGAGTTTATCCATTGGTATTTCCGCTGCTGCGGCTGCTGTTGGCCATGGGACTGGGTGTATGTTCTGAACGTCGACCCATAAGGTCATTGTTCCGTCACCGTGTGGTTGAGCTGTTGCAGTTATAGGAACGATATATCCATGTGGATCTGCTTCTGTCGTAAACTCTTCTTCAATTATGACGTCTGCATCCGCGAATCCTTGCTCAATGTCACCGCTTCTGACATAGAAGCAATTGATTACGTTTGGTCTCTCAGCTTCAAATGGTGGAGTGATCAATCTTGGTGTATGAGTTACTTTAGGTGGATTCAAATCACGAGCTGCAACTGTATCGAGTAGAGCTTCTCCAACTTCGTATTTGACTTCTACAGCATGTGCTGCATCGTCGGCTGCTTCTTGGGTCTCTGCAACGATCATTACTATTGGTTGGGTATCAAAGAATACCTCACCTTCAGTCAGAAGAGGTATGTCGCCTAAGTACAATTTTCCTGCGAATTCTGGTGATTTCGCAGTGAAAACCTTTACTACACCGGGTGTATTTTCAGCTTTGCTAGTGTTCAAGCTTGTGATCTTTGCGCTACCATAGGGACTTCTTACAAATCTCGTGTAAAGACAACCTGCTGGACTTACGTTCATTGTGTATTTGACGTTGCCCGTTACTATGGCTGTGCCATTGACATCTAATTCTCTTTGAGACATATATCGTAAGCCAGAATATCCTTGTTCCGCCATCTTGTCCTTGAAAGGGTCAAGACTTGCCAAAAAACGTGTTCCCATTTATATCATGCCTCCATAATTGCTTTTACTACTCTTTCATACGTTCCACAACGGCATAGGACTCCAGATACAGCTTCTCTAGTCTCATCTTCAGACGGGCTAGATTTCTTATCTTTCAGCGCTTTTCCACACAAAATAAATCCTGGTGTGCAGCCTCCACACTGAAAAGCAGTATTCTTAATGAACGATTGCTGTATCGATGATAGTGTACCTCCTGATGCTAAGCCTTCTATCGTTGTTATGTCTGCTCCAGCACAATCGATTGCTAACGTGGTGCAAGAGAGAACGGGCATTCCGTCCTTCAGAATGGTGCAGTTTCCACATCCACCGTTATCGCATGCTTCAGGTGTTCCTCTGAGTCCGACGACGTCACGGATGTATTTTTGTAGTGTCCATCGTGCTTTGACACTCTTCATGACAGTGACACCGTTTATTGTCATAGTGATTGTTTTAGCTGCTGCTGGACCGACTACTTCTCCTGTCGGGGTTGTTGGTAGTGCTGGTGTTGTTGGTTGCATCATTGTGGTTGCGCCGTATGTTGCGGCTGCTCCCACAACAAGTCCTGCTACTGCTCCTTGAATGAATCCTCGCCTTGAAACGCCTTTTTTCTCGGGTTTCTTTTCTTCTGTCAATTTTACGTTTTCCTCGCTCTTTTTTCAAATTCTCCCATTTTTACCTTAATGGCAAGACTCAGAATCGTCGTCAAAGGAATATAACGGTTGCCGTAATACAAATCGTTTTTATATGCCGGAAAGACCCGAATTGATAACATGATCACATACGATGTGATTGTAAGTAAGCATTTAAGATTACATATAAATCCAGTTTCATAAACACAAATAACTAAAACAATTATGGTAGTACTATCCAAAATAAATGATTAAAATCAAATACATTGCTAATAAACATCTTGATATGTGACACATTTTGGTTGACTTTGATTCTAGTCGAGGACGATTTGTTATGTTGTTCTGTAAGAATTGTAGAAATAGGTTTGAAGTTTCTTCACCCGACGATAAACATATCTTTGCAGCACAAACAAAAACAGCATTCGAAGTTTCTTCATCCATAAGTGATAGCAGTAATTCCGACATCCAAAAAACATCTGATGATGAAATCATTGAATCAGAACATGAATGTCCAAAATGTAAAGATAAAAATAAAATCTTTTGGGGAACACCTAAAATTCCTTAACTTAATGTAGGAAAAGAAAAGTATTCCATCTATTGCTCATTGAAGCGCGCTCTAAAATCATCAATGACTCCTTTTCTCATACTACATGCGTTACTGTATTCATTCATGACTAATAATTAATCCCTTGATCTTCCAGGAACCTTGTTGCTTGACCAATGTGAATTCTTCTCTTAATCCTTCGATTGGCCATAATGTAGCTCCAGTAATGAATCCTCTTTCCTCTGAGTGGTACACCGCTTTGGCTAATCCATCTTCAATTTTAATATCAGAGACGATATATTTTACGTCATATCGTTCAAGATGTATGAATTTTTCATCAAAATATCTTTTTATCATTTTGGTTCCTTTGTAGGTGGTTCCTTCTGAAGAAACTACTATAGCATTTTCTGAGAATAAATCTACAATTCTAGAAGTAGACATGTTCCGCAGTCCATCATAATAATTCAGTAGGAACAGATCGATCTCTTTCTGTTCTTCAGTTAATTCTATTTGTTCGCTGGGAATTTGTGTAACTGCATAAAAAATTCCAAGGGCGATTAGAATTATGATCATAATGATTAGAATATTTCTCCATTTAATTGGTCCCTTGATTTTCGACACGACCCGTGGTATTAAAACTACTGCTATAATTATTATTAGAAAAATTGCTCCAAGAAGAATAGGTGGAATATCCAATTTCGAGTCAGATCCTCTTCAAGAAAAATTAATGTTATTTGATTTAGAAAAACACTTGCTATATTTGACGTTTTGCTTATGCTGTAAACCACAATCTTTGATTTTTCGAAATAATGAATTCTAATGGATTCATGTCGGGAATATTCAATCGTCTATTGGCAAATCTTGAATTTCGTAATTAGAGTGATTCTGCAATCTCTAGTTTGGCAGGCAGGTATTCATCGACTATGTATGTCAATCCGTATCTGCTAAAAGCCTCCTGTTCAGCTTTTTTGTTAATCTTAACGAAGGTATCAATTTCTTTCTTCCAGAGTTTGCCATCGTATCTGGGATCTTTCTTTAGTTCGTGAAGTCTTTTTACATCAAGTTCAGTAAGTTGGTCGCTGGGAAGTTTGTAATCCACAATGTCAGTCGCCCATACGCCAAACCATTTTGCGTCCGGTGTATTCAAGTCCCTTAGGTGAGCTGCATTTGCTGAACCTGATATTATGACCATGGCTATGTGCATGCCCCATGGATCTCCATCAGTGAAGATGTATACAGGAAGTTTGAGTTCTCGATTTAGTCTTTTTAGAAAACCTCTAGTTGCCCTGGGGGCCTGTCCAGCTGTATGGATGAGTAGAGCTTTGTGTTTTGTATGAACTTTCTCTTCTATGAATCGTGTGAAGAGTCCACCTTTCTCTATAGCTATCACTTTGTCGGCTTTGCAGCTGACAAGTTCTGAGCTGGTCAATGCAGGACCGATCATCATTCCGTCAGGGTGTGATGTTAGGTTAAGCTTTTTTCCTTCATATCCTGGGAGCGTATATTCAACTGTGAGATCGCCGAAGATTGCGCTCCTTTCTTCGGGGAATACATTGAAGTCCTC
>DAOUZW010000002.1 GCA_030671315.1 Candidatus Bathyarchaeota archaeon | reverse complement strand
TTGAACTTTATTTTCTTCAAGTTCAAATAGATCAACGAATATCTTAGAAGCTTGCTTGGCAGCTGCCCACTTTGCACCAAACATACTCCCAGTCCTATCGAGTACAAGCGAGACATCTGCTATTCCACTTCCAATAGGACCACCTGTAACCGCGATCTTGATCTTTACGTCAAAAGTTTCGCCAGGTAAAGCAAAATTCGGTGTTACTGTTCTTTCTGTAATAACTTGACCTACTTGAGCATTCACATACTGTGGAACCAATGGTAAGAATAAGATAGCGATAACTAATAGGGTCTTTAAACATAATGTAACGGATATCCTACTCATCGTAACTCTCTTCTCCTTTGATCTTACATATTTATAGATCAGATTACACCAAATGGTATTCATCTATGATCTATAAAGTGTTATCATCATCCATTTAATACTTAAAATTTAGACCCCCAAGAAAATTGTCCAGATTACTTTAAATTTTCAAGGTTTTTCCATATTTTTAGGTTAAACTGGGGTTTTTCCCTTGTTTTTGACACATTCTGTCTTCTAAAAATTCAGATATCATCTAATTTCATTGTTTTCAAGATCACTAGATGAATTTATGCATCAAGTTTTGAGTAGACTTCGGGCAATTATCATTCTTTGAATTTCAGAGGTCCCCTCTCCAATGGCGAGAACCTTTGCATCTCTCATATATCGCTCAACAGGACAACTCTTAACCAAACCGTAACCACCATGAATCTGAACAGCTTTTAAAGCTGAGCGCATGGCAACTTCTGAACTGTAGAGTTTAGCCATTGATGCTTCTTTAGTAAACCTTGATTCCTTATCGACTAAAGACGCTGCATAGTATGTTAGTAGTCTAGCTGCTTCAGTCTCTGTCGTCATGTCAGCGATCATAAATTGAATGGCTTGAAATTCTGAAAGTGATTTACCGAACTGTGACCTCTTCTGCGAATAAGCAAGTGAAGCATCAAGTGCGGCTTGCGAGATTCCCACACCTATGGATGAAAGCGCGATTCTTCCTCTATCTATACATGATAGAGCTACTTTGATTCCATCACCTTCATTTCCAAGGAGATTCTCTCGGGGAATACGACAATTGCTGAGAATTATCTGGCCTAAAGAAATTCCTCTCATACCAGAAAGATCTTCCACTTTACCAAGACTCAGTCCTTCTCGATCTTTCTCTACAATGAATGAACTCAGTCCCTTGATCCCTTTTGCTTTATCAGTTGAGGCGATGATGATATTGTAGTCAGCTTGACCAGCATTTGTGATGTAACTTTTTTCACCATTGATTGTATATTGATCCTCTTCTAATCGGGCCTCGGTTTTAATTGCTGCAACATCCGAGCCTCCTGTACTTTCAGTTATTGCAAAGGCTCCCAAACTCTCACCCTTTGCCATAGACGCCAAATAGAAATTCTTCTGATTCTTATTCCCGAAAAGATGAATACTGGTCGCGGTTAAAACATGTGAGAGATTGATTAGGGCAGTAGTACCACATGCTTTGGCAATCTCTTCTAAGACTATACAATAGCTTGGAACATCCAAACCTGATCCGCCACAATCTATCGGAAAAGGAATGCCGAGAAATCCGTGATTAGCCATTTCAGTAAAATTGTCTCGAGGAAACTTTGCCGTCTCATCTATTTCTCTAGCTTTAGGAACTAATTCTTTTGTCGCGAATTCACGTGCACGATCTCTAAGTTCTTTTTGTTTATCTGAAAGAGTGAAATCCAACTTCGTAACCTTCCCTAAATCCAATTCATTGAACTATGATTATAAAAAACTAGGTTGAAGATAAAAAGAGGTGAGATGATATTGCATTGTTATTTCTCTAGTAGTGTTCTGAATGTGTTATGATGATCTTCTTCATCTTCAAGTATCTCTTCGAAGAGTCGTCTTGTTGTTGTGTCGTCGTTTTCGCTGCTTATCTTGATTCCTTTCTTGTAGAGGGCGATTGCTTCTTCTTCAGCCTTCAAGTTGTCCTGAAGCATTTTCTCGATGCTTCCTCCAGTCATAATTGGTGTAGGTTTGGTTGTTGGAACTCCTCCAAGGTAATCTAATCTATCAGCAAATTCCTCTGCATGTTTCATTTCTGTTATCGCCGTTTTCTCGAAGATCTCTGAAACCTCTGCACTTTCAATGCCTTTTGCCATGATGTGATGCCACATGTATTGTATCGAGACAGAAAGTTCACGTGCAATTGACTGATTCAAAATTTCAAGTAACTCATCCTTACCCATACGGTCACCTCCAGAAAATATTCATGATTCTTTCATAATTTGATTAAGCTATTTAAGGACTAATTTATCTTGTAATCATGTCTTTGACTGATGGAGATTCTCTAAAAATGTTATTTGGTTTTATGGTTGGCGTCCCGGCCGTAACCCACCTTCTGTTTTAAGCAGCATTCATCTAATCGGAGTACCCGCGCCTCATGCGGTGTTCATAGGCGCCTATTACCCCTTTCACGGCGTGGGCCGGCTGTTTCACCCTCACAAGGCTGCTCAACGTTTCCGTATCATAGTTATTAGCATTGCAAGGTTTGTTTTCTGATCCTGCACCCGAACTCTCATCCGACATTTTACATGCCACGCCTCCGCATTGTGGGTGGAGTTTCCTCAAGCTAAAGCTCGGCAGCTGCCCACCGGCTCGCCAACCAAATAGAGTCTAAATTAAGACTATGATTAAGTTTTAGGTGTTTCAACCATGCATAGGCCTTCATTTCCGTTTCGATGTGGTTTCCTTTTGAGGCTTAGCACCTCGAGCGATTGGGGGCAGCGGGCTAAACGCCTCGGCCGAAGCCTTGACGCTTACACCCCTGCTCCATCAACCTCATCTTCTTTGAGAGCTCTCGTCACAACCAGCACACCTGTTACCAGGTGCACTATTGGGTTGGAGCGGCCGCCTATTTTCGGGAGAGGTTTCGAGCTTAGATGCTTTCAGCTCTTATCCTCGACAGCGTGGCTGCCCGGCACTACCTTGTCAGACAACCGGTAAACTAGAGGCTATGATACCCCGTTCCTCTCGTACTAGGGGCGCCTTCCCCTCAGGCGACCAACACTCCCAGCAGGTAGAATCCGACCTGTCTCACGACGGTCTAAACCCATCTCGCATTCCCCTTTAATCGGCGAACAGCCGCACCCTTGGGCCCTGCTGCGGACCCAGGATGGGAAGGGACGACGACGGAGTACCAATCCTCCTCGTCGATAGGGACTCTCGGAGGAGACGAGCCAATTACTCCTGGGGTAATTTTTCTGTCACATCCAGCCCCCAACAATAGGGACATGAATGATCGCTAGACCCGGCTTTCGCCTCTGGATCCCTTGCTGGTGAGGATCCAGTCAACCCGACTTTTGGTCTTGCCCTCTACTCCGGATTTCTGACCCGGATGAGTCGAGCTTAGGGCCCCCTTGATCTCTTTTCGAGGGGGTGCCGCCCCAGCCAAACTGCCCACCTGCCGTTGTATCGGAGTTGCCTCCGGTAAGAGAAGTAACCACAGATAGGTGGTGTTACATTGGCGCCTCCCCACCCCCCGGAGAGGATGGCTCGAAGGCTCCCACCTACACTCTGTACCCGCGACCACGTCCCAGCAGCAAGCTGCAGTAAAATTCCACAGGGACTTTTCGCCCCGCTGGGAGATCCTAGACTGTTCGTCTAAGTGATGTGAGTTCACCGGGCCCCAGGCGGGGACAGCGGGGGGGTCGTTGGTCCATTCATGCACGTCGTAACTTACACGACAAGGCATTTGGCTACCTTAAGAGAGTCAGAGTTACTCCCGGCGTTTAGCGGCCCTTAGCTCGGTTGAACCCAAGTTTTAGGTACCGCCACTGGCCAGGACTCAACGGCCGTTCACACCCTTTCGGGCTTGCGGCCACCTATGTTTTTATTAAACAGTCGCCTCCCCTTTGTCACTGCGACCTGAAACCCCAGCCTAAGCTAAGGCTTCAGGCACCCCTTATTCCAAAGTTACGGGGCTAATTTGCCGAATTCCCTCGCCCTGAGTTGGACCCGATACGTCTGAGGCTTCTCACCTAGGGCACCTGTGTCAGTTCTGGGTACGAACACGAAGAATCCTTTCTGCAGAATTTTCATTGGCTCCCAGAAATCGGCTGAACCACCCTAAAACGGGTGGCTATTCCCCACTTCACCCAGTTCTCACCATTATGGTACTCCCCGGGTTTAAAGGGTTAAATGAAGTGACAGCTTCACTCAACCTATCTGGAAGCGTTTTGCTGCAGACTCGCGTTGCCGCATGTATCTCCGTGGTACCGGAATATTAACCGGTTTCCCATTCGGAATGTTCAGTTAAGTCATTCCTTAGGATCGACTTACCCCCGGCTGACGACGCATTGCCGGGGAACCCTTGCCCTTTCGACGGAAGAGATTCTCACTCTTCTTAGCTGTTACTAACGCCGGGATCTACACTTGTGGTCAGTCCACTGGATCTCACGACCCAGCTTCCGCCCGACCATAACGCCCGCCTACCAACACGGCTACTGCCGTGCTCTAAGGTATCGGTACCTAGCTTAGTCCCGTCTATTTTCGGCGCCCCCAACCTCGGCTGGTCAGCTGTTACGCACTGCTTGGAGGGTAGCTGCTTCTAAGCTTACCTTCCAGCTGTCTTTGGTTGAGGACAACCTTCGATTTCTACATTTAGCTAGGATTTTGGGACCTTAACCTTAGTTCGGGTTGTTCCCCTCGCGACCTATGAGCTTACCCCATGGCCCGTCTCCAGCTGTCTACAGCTCTGGCATATTCGAAGTTTGAACGAAAAGGAGGACCTTTCGGCCCCTTACTTTTCAATCAGTACTCTACCCTGCCAGAAACCTCGAGCTGGGCTATCCTGCGAGATATTTCGGCGGGAACTAGCTATCACCGAGTTAGATTGGTCTTTTGCCCCTAACCTCAAGTCTGAGAAGTGAATTGCACGTCAACACTCCTTCGGGCCTCGACCCAGCTTTCGCTGGGCTTCACCCTGCCCAAGGTTAGATCACTCGGTTTCTAGTGTCATCCCTGTGATTCCGGACACTTTCATATCCCGTCCCTTACACCGAATAAACGGTGCTGCGGACAATCGGTTTCCCTACGGCTTCAGGCTTCTAACCCTTAACCTCACCACAATGATGAACTCCCCGGCCCGTGCTCCAAAACGGAACATACGATCTTGGTCCCCCCTCCTCGTATTCCTTATTGCTAAGGTTTCCTTCGGAGGGGATCTATCCTTTCAGACCGTAAACGTCTGTAACCACCTGATTTCAGGCACTTTTCACACCCCTTCCGGGGTTCTTTTCAGCTTTCCCTCACGGTACTAGTGCGCTATCGGTCTTGGGACGTATTTAGTCTTGGAAGTTGTTTTCTCCCAGCTTCCTATGCTTGAATCAAAGCATAGTACTCAGGGACACCAACCCAACCCCTACCTACTTACGTTTACGGGGCTATCACCCTCTATGGCAGGCCGTTCCAGGCCACTTCAACTTCACAGGTGAGGGAGCGGTCGGGCCCTACAACACCACATCCCTGCATAGTTTCCCATACAGGGTCAGTTTGGACTCTTCCCTGTTCGCTCGCCGCTAATAAGGGAATCTCAATTGATTTCTCTTCCTCCCCCTACTTGAATGCTTTCGTTCGGGGGGTTCCCACCCCTACTAGGGGTGCCGCAGGTAAACCTGCAGCAGGAAGTCCTATTAGGACATCTCCGGATCGAAGGCTGCGTGCGCCTACCCGGAGCTTATCGCAGCTTGCCACGTCCTTCCTCAGCGCCCAAGCCAAGCCATCCGTCAGGTGGCGTATCATGCTAAGCTTGCTCAGGAACTCACATCGAATTTACGTTGAAGGCCTATGCATGGTCTTCACTGTGAGCCTAAAAGAGCTCACTCGACCCTTCACCTCCAAAAAATATTTTGGAGGCTGCATTATCAAAGGTCCACAATCTTCCTTATGCCCCTTAATCCAAATAGTTCTTTTCTAAGGAGGTGATCCGGCCGCAGGTTCCCCTACGGCCACCTTGTTACGACTTCTCCCCCCTTGTCTAACTTAGGTTCGACATAGCCAACAAGACTAAGCCTCACCCGAACCAAACTCAGGTGGAGCGACGGGCGGTGTGTGCAAGGAGCAGGGACGTATTCACCGCGCGATGATGACACGCGGTTACTAGGGATTCCATGTTCACGAGGGCGAGTTACAGCCCTCGATCCCAACTGAGGTTGGGTTTGGGGATTACCTTCCCTTCTCAGGGTCGGAACCCATTGTCTCAACCATTGCAGCTCGCGTGTGGCCCAGGAGATCTGGGGCATACTGACCTGCCGTGGCCCGTTCCTTCCTCCTCCTTAGCGGAAGCAGTCCCCCTAGTGTGCCTGGATTCCCGAAGGAACCCGATGGCAACTAGAGGCGCGGGTCTCGTTCGTTGTCTCACTTAAGAGAACACCTCACGGCACGAACTGGCGACGGCCATGCGCCTCCTCTCAGCTAGTCCAGTAAGACCTTCAATCTGACTTTCATCCAGCTGTCGCTCCTGGTAAGATTCCCGGTGTTGACTCCAATTAAACCGCAAGCTTCACCCCTTGTGGTGCTCCCCCGCCAATTCCTTTAAGTATGCTGTCAGGAAGGCTCACTATCGATAAATTACTGAACCAAAAAGCCCAGCTAAGAACAATTGAATCTATGCCAAGGACACGCGCGCCCCCGAATTATCTTAAATTGATCTCAAGTAACATTTACTACCGTAAGCCTCTCCGGATTTCAGCCTTGCGACCGTACTTCCCAGGTGGCAGGCTTAATGGCTTCCCTGCGGCACCGAGCTGGCCCGTAGCCATCCCGACACCTAGCCTGCATTGTTTACAGCTGGGACTACCGGGGTATCTAATCCCGTTCGCTCCCCCAGCTTTCGTCCCTCACCGTCGGGCGCGTTTTAGTCGGCCGCCTTCGCCACTGGTGGTCCTCCCGGGATTATAAGATTTCGCCCCTACCCCGGGAATACCGCCGACCTCCCCCGCCCCCAAGCCGAAGAGTATTCTCCGCAGCCCGACGATTGAATCGTCGGATTTAACGGTGAACTTTTCCGGCCGGCTACGGACGCTTTAGACCCAATAATCGTCCCAACAACTCGAGGAGCTGGTATTACCGCGGCGGCTGACACCAGACTTGCCCTCCCCTTATTCATTCGGCTCATTACACCGAACAAAAGCCACCCTCAGCGGATGGCACTCGGGGTGACCCCGTCACACTTTCGTGCATTGCGGAGGTTTCGCGCCTGCTGCGCCCCGTAGGACCTGGGCCCTTGTCTCAGTGCCCATCTCCGGGCTCCCTCTCTCAAGGCCCGTACCGGTTATAGGCTTGGTGAGCCGTTACCTCACCAACAACCTGATCGGGTGCGGTCCCATCCTCAGGCAATACTGAAAGGCATGTCATCAATACCCTTTGAACGAAGAGTCATTCCAGACTTCCTCATCTATCAGCAATTAGCCCCAGTTTCCCGGGGTTGTTACTGTCCTGAGGGTAGGTTAACCACATGTTACTGAGCCGTGTGCTGCGTCTCTAACATAGCCAAGAAACGCACAACTCGCATGGCTTAATCTCACCCCGATAGCAGTTGGGTCCGCCAGGATCAAGCGGAGTTAATATTCTCCCATAAAAGTTGGGACTATATGAAATACAGTCTGCTTTTCCCTATTTGGATTAAGGATTGGCAGGATAGACTGTGAACCAACATTAGACCAAAGCGTTCCTAGAGGCATATTCATAGGTTTGTTTTGGTCTTCATCATTTTACCCGCGATTGGAGGTCAGCCTTTCATCCATGGGCCATCGAGCCCTTAACGTCGGGTTGACGCCGCCACTGGATCACGGGCACGCAATCTTCTGCGTTCCGACTCCCCCTATCGTTACCTCGATATATAAATCTCTTGATTACTAGAATCCGTTTTTCTGACTTTTCAAAATGAATTAATAAAGATGATTATTAACTGGATTGAATATTTTTCTTTTTACTCCCTCTTCTATAAAGGAAATAAACATAACCATCAACCAAAGCTTCTTCACTTGCTTTTAGAACGTTTGGTGAAACACCTACTGTTGACCATCGAATTCCTTCTGCTTCAAATTCTATAAAGACTCTTACTGCAGCAGCGGTTCCTTTCTCAACATCGATTTCTCTTACTCTATAACCTATCAGTCGAACTTTAGTAAGTTCTGGATAATAGACTTGGAGTGCTTTTTTTAATGCCAAGTCAAATGCATTAACGGGACCATTACCTTCACCTGCAGTAATCAAGGTTTCTTGATTTACCATTAACTTTACACTACACTCAGCTCGAACATTCCCACTTTCACCGGTTACAAAAGCGCGCCAATTAACAAGATCAAAATAATTTAGGTCATCTCCTAGATTCGTAGCATATAAAAGATGAAGAGTTGCATTTGCGTTCTCGAAATTATATCCTTTCGCTTCCATCTCTTTTATTTTCCAAAGAAGACTTTTTGCTTTTTGATCAGATCTGTCCAGTTGGAATCCAAACTCTTTAGCTCTTGAAACAATATTAGCAAGTCCAGCTTGACTGGAGATAGAAATCATTCTGGCGTTTCCAACAAGACTTGGATCAATACTCTCGTATGCTTTTGGAAATTTTAGAACAGCATGACCATGTAGACCTGCTTTGTGAGCAAAAGCATATCTACCGACAAAAGGCATGTAATTATTCCTATTGAGATTGGCTATCTCAAAAACATAATCCGATAATCTTGTAAGTTTCGTGAGATCTAATTCGGTCTTGTAGCCAAGACTCAGCTCAAGATTTGCAACGAATTCTATCAAGTTTGCATTTCCACATCTCTCACCGATTCCATTGACTGTTCCTTGGAAATGATTTGCACCTGCCATCGTTGCAAATAGAGAATTTGCTAACGCTAATCCTTTATCGTTGTGGGTATGAATTCCTATAGACTCTTTTATTCTATCTTTTACGTTACGTGTAACTTCAAAGACCTCTGATGGAAGAGAATTCCCACGTGTATCACAGAGTACAACAGTTTTTGCTCCACTTTCAGCAGCTTTCTCAAGAGTTTTTAAAGCATATTCTTTATCCTCTTTATACCCATCAAAGAAATGCTCTGCATCATAGATAACTTTTCGACCTTTATCTCTCAAGTGTTCTATTGATTCTGTTATCATCCTCAGATTTTCTTTTTCTGTAGTTTCCAGAACTTTTTCAACATGTAGTTTCCAAGATTTTCCTACAATAGTGGTATAATCTGTATTCACAGATAACAAGTCTATTAGATTCTGATCTTTTTCAGTTCTCGAATTTGGTTTTCTTGTTGCTCCAATAGCCGATATAGGAACGTCTAATTTTTCAACTTTAAGATTCCTGAAAAATTCTATTTCTGATGAATTCGCTTCACTAGGCCATCCACCTTCAATAAGATCTATTCCGAAATCCGATAGCCGTCTAGCGATCTTTAATTTATCCTCAACAGAAAAATTTATGCCGACTGCTTGATTTCCATCTCTTAGAGTAGTGTCATAAAACTCAATATTGTTACTTAGATTATGGTTTTTTACCATTTTTTCAATATCTGATGATAGAACATTATTGAATTCTGAATAATTCCCTTTGGAGCTACTCTTGTAGAGAATTTTTTTTAGGTTAGTCGAGAATTTGGTGGCCACCCAAACCTAATCCCTCAATTACACTAATTTCTAAAGCATGACCACCCGAGTTTAAAAAGATTCCTAGCGTATCCATCATACAGAACTGTTTAGCATAGAAGCTAGATAATTCAATATGTAAATGTACAAATTTATTTCAATAAAGAACCAACCTTTCAAATTTCAAATGTCTTATTAGAGGCCACATCCGAGATTTATGTGGATTCATTCTTGCAGATCATAATTCAAAATTTTGGAAAAATATCTGAAGAAGAAAAGTTAGAAATTCAGTCCATAATGAAGGAATTCTATCAACGACTCAAATCCCATGATTTAGAATTAGTAGATTTAATAATATTTGAAAATTCATCACTAATGGAAGCTTATTCAAAATTACAGCAAGACTCCATTGGAGTTGTCTCAACTGGTTCCGAAACGGGATTCATAGCATCACATGAAGCTTGGACTGGAATTCCAAGAATACTTGTATGTTTTGAGCGATTGGAAAAATTAGAACCTATTATGAAACAGGCGGTCCTCAGACACGAAGCTGCCCATTCCCTTCTACATGGATCTCCAGAATATTATATTTTCCAAATTCCAAGATCGCTATCCAAAGCCGCAGAGATTTTTAATCTACCAAGAGATCTTTTAATCGAAATACTATATTTAATCTCGATAGCCGTGAAAGATTATGAAGTCATAAGATTATTAACAAGCCATGACTATGTCGAAGATCAAATAACATACTCTTCTTATTTTATCAAACCTGGAAAAGATGACCTTCAAGCATGGAAAATATCAGAAGGCGATTCCAAAAAAGAATTATTATGTTTGCTTTCAAGACTTAAGGATCTAACCTGCTTTATTGCAGCTCATAAAAACCAAAACATTGGTTACAGTATCATCGAAAAACAACTTGATTACTTTCCCAAAATACAGAGTACGACTCTCTATTCAATTGCTCAATCACTTACCGAAATGGATAATCATGACACATTCATAAAAGTTGAATTAGTGACAGAATTAATCGTAAAGAGATTGATGGAACACGGGTTTAGCTCAAAGCAGAAATAGATATCATACTAATTCGTGATAGTGCTCACTCATTGAAAAGAATTTAGTATGATTGATACTGCTGATATCCTGGATACCCTTGGTATTGTTGATATGACTGGTACTGCTGATAGGGTTGATAGGATTGATATTGTTGGTAGGGTTGATAAGCTTGGTATTGTTGGTTTTGTTGATAAGGTTGACCTTGACCTTGATACATCTGTTCGTAAAGCTTCTGTAGACCCATAGTGTAACCCTGTTGATATGCATACTCATATGCTTGATCATACACCTGTCTGTAAGCCTGCTGTTGAGATTCATAATCTTGCGGAGGTTGAGGTGGATATTGACCAGGAGGATACTCCCCAGAGGGTGGATATTGACCGGCAGCTTGAGAAGGCTGAGGGTAAGGACCATATCCCGGATATTTTGGTGCCCTTGGCTTTGTATTAAATATTAACGCAGCCAACATCAACAACAATCCAAATGGGAAAAAGAGCATGAAAAAAAGGACACTGTCAGTAAAACGTCCCCACCATATCCATGTTACAATAAGAATTATAAATCCAATTGCTATTGTTGCTGCTCCAGCGACAATCATTGCAATCTTTGCGCCAAAGGAAATTGCTACCATAAAATATCTTTTCCTTGATAGTGCGTCCGCTGATGTTCTCAATCTACGTATATCATAAATAAAACGCTTTGGGGAAAGATGTTAATCAAATATACTAAATAAAATACTAAAAAATAGTATATTCATATCAAAAATACCAATACAAATTGAACTTCATTACGATATGCTTTTCAAAAATTTTACTATAAAATGTGAAAGTTATGCCTCTAATCAAATCTTTTTGTCCAGGTGGCGTTACGAGTTTCTTTGAGCCTTACAAACTTAGATCAAAGGAGAACCTGACAAAAGATCTCAATATTGGAGCTAGAGGCGGTGGTTTCACCCTTAAAAAAGGAACTACAACATGGGTGAACACATCTAGAACCAGAACAAATAAAATTAATATTTTCATAAGGAAAAGGCCAACAGATAATTTTCACACAACAAGAACTGTTACAGAATTATTATTGAAGAAAACAGACCGAAAATATCAAGTTAAGATTAATCATAATATTGATTTGCCCATAGGTTCGGGATACGGAACTAGTGCTGCCGGCGCTCTATCGACTGCCCTCGCTATAAACGAGGCTTTAGGACTTGGAATGACATTTGATGAATTGGGATTCTATGCTCATATAGCTGAAATAAGGTGCAGAACTGGACTTGGAACTGTTGGACCCCAGATGGTAGGAGGATGCATAATACAGACAGAGGGAGGCCCTCCTGGGCTATGCAAAATAGATAGAATACCTATTCATACCTCATACAGAATCGTGTCAGGATACATTGGACCTATACCAACATCAAAGGTTCTAAGCTCAGCTACACTCTATAAAATAATAGGCGCAGAGGGAAGAAAAACAATGCAACTTATACTCTCAAATCCAACTCTAAGAAATTTCTTAACTAAATCAGAAGAATTCGCTTCAAATATTGGTTTTATGACACAGAAAATTAAACGACTCATCAAGATAACTAAGAAAAATGGTTCGATTGGAGCTACCCAAAACATGTTAGGAGAAGCTTTCCATGGAATAGCTGATGTTCAACGAGTTCCTGATATTCTTGATGCTTTAAATTCCTATGATCCGATGATTAAGTTCTTCTCTACTGCAATAGATTTCGAAGGAGCAAGACTTCTCTGAATAATAGATTGAAATTTCAAATTTTATTCTAAGACAAAGAATATCGGTAGGGCGAGACTATCCATATTAGGAAGATTTTGATTACATACACAAGAAGGAAAATGCCTTCAAAAAGTTCAGCCTTCCTTGCTTTGATCCTACTGATACTTGCAGCATCATCATATGTTTCAGAAGGTAAAGGCCAAGGAGGATCTATAAGTGGAAAAGTTTATGCTAGAAATTATCTTGGTGATTATATTCCGGCAGGTTTCGCAACAATTTTAGTGGAAGGAGAACATCTTGAGACAATTATCAGGACTACTCCCGATGGGTATTATTTTACATATCTACCAATTGGCACTTACACTATGACTGCTACTCTCTCTACTGTTACACTTGATTACTTCCAATCGAAAATAATTAGCTTATGGAGTTCCTCTGAGATAACCGTCAATTTCTATTTAGAACCTATGATTAACTCAAGATTTTCATCAATTTCGATGACAATTATGGCTGTTGGACTTCCATCTCACTTATCTACGGATTTAAAAATTGATGATTCACCACCTGTCTTGATTAAGGGAGAGAAACCATTCATTTTTGAAGTGGAGAGAGAAACAAGTCATGCAATTTCTGTCCAATCTTATATCACAACTTCAGAGAATGTGAGATATTATTGTCCAGATAATATCTGGAATTTTGATAGCGCAAGTGAGACTATAGATGATACTGATATAGCTCATACATTTGACTATGAAACTGAATATTTTCTTTCTGTCATTGCCCCTCATGGGTCTGCTTCAAAAAAGTCAGGATGGTATACTAGGGAGTCTTTAATTTCACTGACTGCTCCTGATGAAGTGAATATTAGTCGAGGAGAAAAAAATGTTTTTGATGGTTGGATAATTGGAAATTCTGAGGATAGAGATGGCAGTATTGATTTTAACATTAGATCTCCGTTGGAAATCAGAGCAAAGTATCATAGAGAATATTTTCTTCAGTTAAACTCAATATACGGTAATCCGACCGGTATTGGTTGGTATGAAGACGGTTCAACTGCGACAATAAACATAGAGAAAGAACTGGTGATGCCAGGCTTCTTTGGATTTCTTGGTGGAAAAATAGTCTTCGATAAATGGAATGGTGAATTTCAATCAAGAAACAATATCGCTGATGTTTACATGGATTCTTCTAAGATAATAACCGCACATTGGAGAGACGATTACACTCTAACTCAAATAATTGGTGCATTGATGCTTTTCATTATAGTAGCACTCTTTGCCATAACGATATTGAAAAAACTCAAGAAGAAATATTAGTTAATATCGATATGACCTTAGAAGTTTTAGTATTTAAAACAAGATTTGAAGTTAATCAGTGAACTTGCAACCAGTTTTAGCTATCTCTCCGACTTAAGCTCGCGTAGACATAATTCCATGCTACAGGAAAACATGCGCAATGATTGTCAATAAATGAAAGGGGGTAGAGAACATAGAGAAATACGGAAAAGCCAGGTTGCCTATCTGCTTCAATAATGTTAATTTGAATAGTTTTTTACCACGTCTTTATTTTGGAAATGAGATTCTAGATGGTATCTTTCAAGGACTTAAACCCAGACAGATAGTTTATCTCCACGGTTCTGAAATATGTTTGACCCTTGCTGAAGTTCTTTGTCTAAAAGCACAACTTCCAATCAATGAGGGCGGAATTAATTCAAAGGTAGTCTTCCTCGATAGTTCATGTAGTTTCAATATTGAAATCATTACAGATCTTTCTCGTGGACATAAACTAGACAAATCAGTAATTTTTCAAAACATATTACTCTCTAGATCATTCACCTGTTTCCAATTGACAAATCTCATAGAATGTAAACTTGAGAAAATACTTGAAGATACAGGCAGCAAATTGATTGTAGTCTCAGAATTTCCTTTACTGTACTGTGACAGAGACTTAGAAGAAGACCTTGGCAAAGATCAATTTAGTAGAGCATTTTTAGGTTTAAAAACTACTATAAAATCGAAAGATGCAACAGCACTCATAACCTATTCTGGACATGAATCCACAAACCGGATGAATACACTTGAAAGACATACCAAGCGACTATGCGACATAGCAGCGAATGTTACAGTAAAAGAGTTTACTAAAAAAATAATTCTTGAAAAACATCATTCAATTCCTATTCAAGTGATCATTCCAGAAATGGTAAACATAGGGCTCAAGAGTTTCTTGGAAGTTGCTTAGCATGGGGAGAACGATACTTCCCTATAGATCGGCTATCGAACGTGAGATCTCACATACTTGGAAAAAATTTGCTAGAATGCTAAGAAGGGAAGAAAAAGCATCTTTTGAAGATCTAATAAACACTATCAGAAACTACGCATCTGAAGCTGGAGCCGCAGCCTTCCCTTCTGTAATTGATGGTATGTTCCTCTCAGCGATTTTCGCTCATACAATAGAGTTGAAAGAATTGAGAAATTCTATCAAAGAGGTTCAAAAAACTATTGAGCAACTCAAAAATTCAAGGCTGGATCCTTGATCTCTACCATAAAAATGGTAAGATGAACATTTGGGTAAAATCCAAAAATGGATTACATCAATTAACCGATGATTGGATCCCATTCATTTATGTTTCAGGAGAAAAATCAGATTTAATTGAACTTGCAAGGTTACTCAACAACCCAAACATATTATTTGAAGAGAAATATCTTAGTCCAGAAACCCATAGAAAGTCTGAAGTTCTAAAAATTCCGGTCCATACACATAATCAAGCACTTGACCTCGCAAAATACATAACGCTATCATCAAGAAAATTTTCACTTTTCAACGTAGACATTCCATCTGAACAAATTTACCTTTATGAAAAGAACATATTCCCTCTAGCTCAAATTGAGGCTAATCTAAAATATAATTCGATTAGATGGCAGATCAGTGATAAAAGTAGTGACATAAATTATCAAATCCCAGAACTGAACTGTATCAATTTAGATGTCACAACAAATTCTCAAAATAAAATTTCGAGTTTTAAAGACAAATTACAGAAGATCACTATCAGAAATCAAGAGGAAGACATTATAATAGACTCTAACGATGAAGAGGAAAATCTTCTTGAACTTGTAAGACTTTTCAAAAAGATCGACCCTGATGTAATCTATACTCACAACGGAAACTCGTTTCTATTCCCATACATTGAGAATCATGCTCAAAAACTAGGAATTTCCAACCAAATTATTCTTGGACGTGAACAAAACCCTTTAAAAATTCTGAGACAAAAAGCCAGATCGTATTTTAGCTATGGCAGAATTCACTATCGTCCTACGTCTATCCGTATTTTAGGAAGAATACACATAGACACAAAACACTCTTATCTTCACAATGATTGTGGACTCGAAGGAATAATAGAAATTTCTCGAACTTGTCGCATCCCTCTACAGAAATGTGTCGATTCAACTATAGGAACGAGTATGACTTCCATCCAACTTTATCATGCCTTTAGAAAAGACATCCTAGCCCCATGGTTCAAAGCTCTGCCAGAAGATCTCAAAACTGCTGAAGAACTTATCATTGCTGATAGAGGTGGACTGTATTATTCTCCTAGAGTAGGCGTCCATGAAGATGTTGGAGAACTTGACTTTTCCTCACTCTATCCAACCTTAATGTGCAAGTTCAATTTGAGTGGCGAAACTGTCAGATGTAGATGTTGCCCACAATCCCGAAACAAAGTCCCAGAGTTAGGATATAACATCTGCGAGAAGAGAAGAGGCATAGTTCCAATATCGCTTGAAGAACTTCTAGAGAAGAGACTGCGATATAAACAAATGATGAAAGAAGCACGTAGTCCATTATTGAAGGAGAACTATAGGAAAAGACAGGCAGCACTCAAATGGATACTTGTGTGCGCATAATGTTCTAAGTGATAGCTTGAACATGCGTATTCGGCTACCTCGGTTTCAAAAATGCAAGATACGGGAAGATCGATGCTCACATTGCTACATGTGCATTTGCGAGAGACACACTTCAGAAAACGATACAAATTGTGGAGTCACAATCTTTCAATTTACTCCATGCGATAGTTGACTCTATATGGGTTGCAAAGCAAGGTGCAGGAGAAACTGATTATCTAGAACTAGCTGATAAGATCCAAACTAAACTAAATCTACCACTGTCCTTCGAAGGCAAATATCGATGGATAATATTCCTAACTTCAAAAGTTAAACCTGGAATTCCTACACTTAACAGATATTTTGGAACTTTCATTGATGGAACGATAAAATATAGAGGAATCGAAGCTCGAAGACGTGATATCCCACCATTCATAAGGCGTTGTCAATTAGACATCATATCTCAACTTTCAGAGGCAAACAATTCAAGAGAACTCTACAAGTCAGTTCCAAGAGCCATCGAAAAAATTAGAGAATATATAAAAACTCTGAGAAAGTTTGACATCAATCCTCTAGACTTGATGATTCAGAAGCAACTATCAAAGGATGTTTCAGATTATGAGAATCATACTCTCCAGTCTATAGCTGCGAGACAATTAACTAAACAAGGCCTAAGGATCAATCCAGGGGAGACCATAACTTTTCTTATTGTAGATGAAAAAGATCCTATACCTGAAAAACGTGTTCTTGCAAACGAGTTTGTGACAGAAGATTCGAACTATGACCTTACCAAATATGAAACAATGTTGATCAGAGCTGCATCAACAATACTGTCACCATTAGGTTATGATAATGATCGCTTACAAAGATCATTAAAGTTTCAAAACCATAAAATTCTGGAGTATATCAACTGAGAATTAAGACTGTGGTGGGCCGGATGGGATTTGAACCCACGACCCCACGGTATCTGGAACATATTGACTTATCAGCCGTGTGCTCCTTGACGTCGCTAAGAGCTACCTAACCAAGCTGAGCTACCGGCCCATCCTATTCGTTGGCATCTACTTACCTTATTAAAACTTTTCAACCATTTCTGATTGGTATTTATTAATAATATGATTAGAGCTGTTACGCTTGTATATAGGAAGATTATGTCTGATTGGGATTTCGAAAACTGGTAAACTATTTGTTGGATATCGTTTATCAAGTCGATCTTTTCCTGATAGAATAATTAACATAGAAAACGCGCGCCATATTATCTTGGTGCAGCTGTCTTATTTAATGGAAGACTCGATTTAGCTTGCGATTAAAAAAAACCATAGATATGGTTAACAAATTCTAAAAAAGTTGATTAACTAATGGCAAAAGAAATTGAAAAAACAGGATTAATTCATGTCTATACTGGAAATGGAAAAGGAAAAACTACTGCAGCTCTAGGATTAGCGCTAAGAGCCGCTGGCCACGACATGAGAATTTGCATAATAATGTTTCTTAAAGGAAGATCCAAATATGGTGAAAAAAATATTACTGACAAAATAGATAATATAGAAATATATGCATACGGAGAAGACGATCTAATTATAGGAAATCCAACAAGTAAAGACTTCAAAGAAGCTGAAGAAGCATTCAATCATGCACGACATGCCTTAACCAGTAAAAAATACGATATTGTTATTCTTGATGAATTAACTCACGCGATAAATCTAGGTCTTATTCAATTAAATGATGTGATGGAACTAATCAACGAAAAACCGATCGAATTAGAATTAATAATTACTGGCAGGAACTCACCTCCAGAATTACTTAATATCGCTGATTACATAACAGAGTCCAATGAGAAAAAACATCCTTACAGAAAAGGAATCAAAGCACGAAAAGGAATTGAATACTAAAAGGGGAAAAGTTGGACATTCATAAATTTTTTTTCAGGATCCGAAATAAGACATCTCAATTTCACTTAGTTCTTTCATATCTTTTACTTTACTGTAATCTTCAAGTGGGCTTTGATTCAGTGTAAAGAAAGTGTGCATCCATTTGAATAAATCTAATACTTCTCTGCATTGATCGTTAAATCCTGTAATTATCAAACTTGCAGCTAGAGCTTCTGCTGAACTTAGTCTCTCAAGTTTGGCATAACTCACTGGATTACCAGCTAAAAGTAGAGGTAGACGCCTGTTTAATCCAGGATAATTTGATTTTAAGACATTATTGGCCTTATTCCATGAGCAATCAATAGCCACTAAACCTCCATGGAGAAAATGTTCCCGATCTGAAGGCAATAGTGTTTTTTTTGCAAGGGGATTGAGAACTATTGATCGTCTAGGTATCTGTGATATAGAACGTATAGCTTTTGCAAGATTATATCTAACCAGCTTTGAAGAAGTACATTTTCTGGGATCGTCTTGTTTCATAAGATATACGTAAATTCTCACTCTTGGTCTTTTAGCATCCAAGGAACTTTACATCTCTGTGACTCATCGGATCTATCATGATTCTAGAGATCTCGTCTAAAAGATCCGTAGATAATAGATGAAAACCTTTTTTTTCATATGCAAAATCACCTGCTGCACCATTTATGAAGGCCCCAGCAATTGCAGATTCAAATGGATTACATCCTTGAGCCAATAGTGAGGCGATGATACCAGAAAGTATGTCTCCTGTTCCTCCAACGGTCATGCCAGGATTCCCTGTCAAATTAAGTCTAACTCGAGAACCATCAGAAATTGTGTCAACTCTTCCTTTAAGAAGTACAATAGCATTTGTTTGCTTGGCAAATTTCTTCACTTCTATGATTCTATTTTCGAGTTCATTTGATACCTTTCTAGAAGTTAGTGATTCGAATTCTCCTGCATGGGGTGTAAGAATCACTGGAAAATTCATTTTGCTAATGGAGGTAGTAAGAAATTTTAATGCATCCGCATCAATCAGTATAGGCTTTTTAAGTTCTTGCAGTTTTTTAATTAGACTCTTTGTTGCCCTAGAAGATTCTTTATGTAATCCCATTCCAGGTCCTAAAGCCACAGCATCAGCTTTATGAATAATACTTTCGAGTTCTGCTAAATTACTCTGATTGAAATGTCTTCCACTCATCTTGATAGTTATAAGATTTGGTGATATAGTGGAGATAGTTTCAGCTGTTTTTTCGGGTGCTGCCACATATACCAAATCTGCTCCAGCTCTAAGTGCAGCCAGACCTACAAGTGCTGGTGCTCCTGTGTAGACTTCACTTCCACCTATTACAAGTAGACGTCCGAAATCTCCTTTCTTGGAATATGGTGATCTTTCTCCCAAACATGTTTCTACATCTCCAGGTCCCACATATATTTCCGCCTCGGGTGGGATTCCAATCGATACGACTTTGATGTCACCCAAATAGTCTTTGCCCTTCGCAAATCCAGATTTTTGGTTATGAAAAGTTATTGTTAGATTTGCTTTGACAACTTCATTATCTACTTCACCGTTATCTGCATCAAAACCTGTAGGAACATCGACTGATATGATGAAAGCTTTACTCTTATTCAAGACTCTTACAGCTTCAAGAATTGGTTGTCTTAGTTTACCTCTAAAACCAACTCCTAGAAGAGCGTCTATTACTACATCAGCATCAATATTTTCAAGTTGTGTTGAGTCCGTAATGATCTTGGTGTCGATGCTAGATTTCATTCGTCTTATAATTTGCCAATTACATTTTACTGCTTCATCTTTAATGTTAGATTCAGAACCAATAAGCCACGTGCTTACATTATAGCTGAGGGAAGCAAGATGTCTTGCTGACACCATTCCATCTCCTCCGTTTCTGCCAGTTCCTGCGAGAACTAAAATTTTTGATTCTGATTTGAATCTAGAGGTTATTTCAGTTGCTAAACTCTTTCCTGCATTTTCCATTAGTTGAAGAGTAGAGATACCTAAATAATCAGAATTAAGATCTAGTCTTTTGATATCTTTAGAAGTCAGATAATTACTGAGCAAGCTCATTAACCTCCATATAATATATCATGGAAACCTCTGATTTAGACCTTAAACAGATAACATTTCAGCCTATACAACATTTGCTGAATCAAAGGCTTTCAAGATAAAGGAGTTGTTTTATTCATATAGGGAAATCTTTTTGTGTAGTGAATTGAATTCTCGTCCACAGGTATATGATTATGCCTACGTCATATGTTCTGATAAATACTGAGATTGGCTATGAGGATGCAGTAGTTAAGCAACTTAGGGAGACACCCCATATTGTTGAGTCATATGTGGTCTATGGTGTCTATGATATAATTGTAAAAGTTGAAGCTGAGACAATGGAAGAGATCAAGGACATTGTCACTTCGAGAATAAGATGTCTTGAAAAAGTTCGTTCAACACTCACTATGATCATGATAAGTGGAAAATAATTATTTTTAATCATAGTTATTCTATAATTCAAATTGATTATCGAAAATAGTTATTTAGATGGTGATATGCGAATCAAAGGTTTAGCCAAATGTCTTCTTGCTCTAGGCGGTACCTCATACGAACCTATTCTGAGATCTCGTGATTTTCTTACATATTTCTCGCTTCCAGGAGGAAAGACCTTTCCGCATTTCTCACATCGGTAACCTTGACCTTTACCTTTAGATTTTGCTCTTTTACTACAATTCATACAAATTGGATTTTTTTTCATATAAATCTCGACCAGAGTTTGGATCTCAATTTTTTCTAGATTGAGAGTCAAGGGAATATTTTTCTTCTTTTTTACTGCTCCATAGACTTTTACACGATCTCCGATCTTTAGGTTAACTATTATTTTTCTGAATTCTCTTGTCGGTTCATAAGCAGCACAATTGATCTCTCCAGTGCTGTCATTCAATGAGAATATTATATGTCCTCCAATGATTATTCTAGGTGTCTCGGATACTTTCCCGCTTATTATAGCTGAGTTAAGTGGTTTTAGATCTTTAATTTTAGTGGATATCAGGTGTGCATCAGTTGCTTGATTAGTCTTATAGATAATTAATCTCTCGATTGGTTCATTTGATTTGATTATGCTTAATGCTTCTAAAGTTGATTCAGGGTCTTGGGATCGAATACCAAAAAGAATTGGACAAGGTGTATGAGGAGTGATTCTGTTCTCCCCTGTGTTGGGATCTATATTATCGAATGTTCTTGGGTATGTTTTTCTATCCATCTCGATAACGCTATTAATATCTATGTTTCTCTTTGTACCTCTGTAACTTTGTTTTCTGTATGCAAGTAATTCGTACGTTGAGTCTAACTCGAAACTCTCGCCAATAGCGGCTAATGCTCCAATGATTCCTCTACCAAGTTTGAATTTGTGATACTCCGCACCTATTTTTTTGGCAATTCTCTCTGCATCTTCTATTCTTACAATCCCTTGAATGACTTTCCTCGAGAATTTTTGTAACTCATTAGGTATCGATTTGCCTAAATAGAAGACAACTCCTGGATTTGTTGAGGCATGTTTGAGTTCAGCAAGCTGCTCCACAGTTTTCAATACAACTTCTTTAAGTTCTCTAAATGTTGAGGGATTGCATGTTACCTCTATGGAAATTGCACAATTACCTCTAGTCTTCAAAGGCCAGTTTGGATTCAATCTTACTAGTTTTGGATAGGGTTTTAGATTAAACCCTTGATCTTTTAGCTTATCACATATTACTGCGCCAATGTAGGTAGTACACATCCCCTCATTAGAGTCAGTATCATCAATACCGATCCGAACGGTTAACAATATTACCACTTAGGAATTCTTTTTCCTTTACGTTCTAAATTGAATGACTTCTGAATGTTTTACATAATTTTATCTGCACATTTTCTTACATTTTCTCCAATTCCAAGAGATGGAAACATACCCATATCGGATGTTTCATTGCTCAAAGGAGTTGTATAAAAACAAAGAAAGTAAGGAGAGATTAAACTATACGATTTCGAAAATTTCTAAATCTTTTCTGCAACTGCAAATCGTTCTCGGACTTGGGTAACTCGTATATTTACACGGTCACCTGGCTTCGTACCCGGAATGAAAACAATAAAGCCTTCTATCTTTGCAAGTCCATCTCCTCGTCTGCTGAGGTCTTCGATCTCAACTTCGTATTCCTTCCCTTCCTCAACAGGCTTTTCAAAAGAAGCCATAACAGTATCACCTCTTCAACTTTTGCCAGTTATAAGAACAAGTAACAGTAAACCGTGTAGACCGGTCCTGCCTCCATCTCCTATAGACCAGCTTACGAGCAGACAAAAGTACACGTCTTATAAATGTTGCTGATCAATGATCGAACGATTAGCTGATAGAGAGTCTTGAACTCTGATTTAGATATGCTAGGATTATAAGGGCAAAACATTTATTTTGATTATTCTCAAGTTCAGGGTAGCGGGGTGGGGTAGTTTCTTCATCATGAAGAAGCCTAACCAGGTTTAACCCGCAGGGCTCATATGAATACGGACCGGAGAAACCCTGAGATACTCGATAAAATCGGGCTCAACCGGTAGTTCGAATCTGCCCCCCGCTACCAAAACAGAAATCATTTTGCGCGTTCTTTTCCAATTCTTCTGAAAAATCGGCCAACTACAAATCCGGTTAATAAAAAGGCTATAAGAAATATTAAAACAACAATTGCTGGATCTGGAATGAGTCTCACAAATCCCTCATAGACACTCCATGATAATAGACCACCTGCCAATAGGCCTGTGAATATACCAACCATAGCTGTTTTGGTGTCGAGATCCATTAAATATGCGATTATTACTGCTATCCACCATCCTATGAGAAATGTACAGACAGCTAAGGCACCTTGTACTCCAAGTTTCCCGGAATATGTCATGAAAAGTCGAGAACTACCACCATACCTTACTTTAATTTTATCTAGATATGGTTGTATTCTCGGAGATTCATCCAGTATGCGCATAAGTTTCAACAGTGCATAAGATACAAAACCATCTATCGCTATTACTGAAAACATTGACAATAATGTTGGAATTCCTTGAGAGTGCCCATAAACAATAGCAAGTGGAAAACCTCCTAGTAATGATAAGATAGTAAATTGTGACACTCTAGCCTGCAAAATACCCCCAAAAACGAGTCCTACTATAAACGCAAGTCCTACACTAAAGAATGGGTGTGTAGCCAAGAGACTTCTTATGGCCTCGATTTCACCTGAAAAAGTCTCTCTTAACGATCCCGTTAGAGAGGTTGCTTCCTTTCTTGATTGACCAAATTTTAACCTAATTTTTGAAAATAACCTGGCTTTTTTCTTCATAAAAAATCCCTGTAAGACTTTCTCTTAGATCTTGAAAGTTGAAGCCTCAAACAATCTTTTTGATCATTACCTCTTTTTTGATGTGTAACTAATTCTCTATTACTATGCTTAAATAACTTAGTTGGATAGACGAATTAAGTCTACCACTCTTTGAATAAGCTAATCTATGAACAATTGAATGATTATTGAACATATAATATGATCAATACGAATTACTCTTTTCAGGTCTTCAAAGAGTAATATTTGAAACTCAATATTGCCAAAGGATTGAAGTATTAGTCTATGCGCTGAGTAAATTATGATTACTACTGATGTTCTAATAATTGGAGCTGGACCCGCAGGATTACAGGCAGCAATTCATTCTTCACGTAGTAAATCAAAAACTATTGTGATAGGTAAGACAAAACTCAGCAGTCTGAAATGGGCTCACATTGAGAACTACTGCTGTATGGATAAAACACCTCAAGGACCTGATTTCTTGGATAGTGGTGTCAAACAAGCAAAAAGCTTTGGCGCAGAGATAATCGAAGAAGAAATCCTCAAAATAGAAGGTGTTGATGCCGAGTTCAAAGTATACACTGATGCCGGTAAGGAGATAATTTCAAAATCTTTGATTCTCGCAACCGGGATAAAGAGAAATAAACTTGGAGTCAAAGGTGAAAAGCAATACCTTGGAAAAGGAGTGAGCTATTGTGTTGATTGTGACGCAAATTTCTTCAAAGGAATGATAGTTGCCGTAGTTGGCGATGGTTCTGCTGCTGCGAGTGGTGCTCTTCTCTTGACAGCTTACGCCCAGAAAGTCTATCTCATATCAGAAAATTTGGAGATTGATGGACGACTCAGCAGTCAAATCGAAGCCTCTGAGATACAACTCGTCAAAAGTAAAATTAAGGAGATACAGGGGAATGAAAAGGTTGAAAGAATTGTACTATCGGATGAATCTTTGATTAACATATCAGGTATATTTATTGAATTAGGTCAAAAAGGCGCAATCGAACTTGCATCAATTTTGGGAGTAATATTGAATGACCAAGGCTATATAATGACGAATAAGGAGCAAGAAACAAATATTCCTGGACTCTATGCTGCCGGTGACGTATGCGGACCACCATTTCAAGTTCCAAAAGCCGTAGGTGAAGGGTGTGTGGCCGGTCTAAATGCAGCAAAATACGCGCGTAAAGCCAAATAGATAATAAGAAAAAAATCTCGTAATAACATTAATGAAATATTATTTTGTTAAATTGTTCTTAATAATATCAATAAAGCTCGAATATAGTTTTTGATTTTGTTAGAAATTTGCCTCCTTGAGAGATCATCTTGTTGGAGACATAACTATTAGCTGTATATTGTCCCAAATCAGCATCATCTGAAAGTGGAGTACTCACTCCAACTGTAACCATCTCTCCTCTTTTTATTTTTGTTTCCACAAAAACTGGAGGAATAGGAACTCCATCAGGAGTACTCACTTCAACCCAAATCATACCTTTTTCTAGTTCGGCTCCACCATTTTGAACTACTACCCTGATTATAACAGTCTCACCTGGATTGAAACTAGATCGATTCTCTCCTGATTGATCTGTAACATATAGTGATGAAATCCTTATGCTTGGTGTAAGGCTCTCTCCGACAGTAAAAGTCGCATGATGGTAGCTGTCTTGGTATCCTAATAGAGATAAAGTAACGAAAACTGTGTAAGTTCCACTAGTAGCCTCGTCAGTCAATGTGAAATTATCTGAAAAATCTCCAAAACTATTAGCAGTTTTACTGGCGATATGAATCGTGCTACCATTTGGATTGAGTACTTGTATTGAAACCGTACCATTTGTTGGCTGAGTCTTTCCTGAGTCGATTATTGACCCTGTTAAATAGACTATTTCGCCTTGACTGTAGGTTGGTTTATCTGGTGAGATATTAAGTGTGAATGATTGTATGGGATGTACTTTTGGTTTCTTAGATTTTTCATCATCGTCAACAACTTTATCCTCATTGTCAACATCATCAACAACATCATCAATAACTTCATTCTCATTGTCAACATCATCGATTCGTCCGTTGGAGTTTGTTTGTCCAATTTTTGGCTTATTCAACTCTTCTAGAGATGCTTCAACATCTAGATTTATTGCCAGTGTTGGAAAATTAAGAATGAATAACACAATTAGTATAGCGGCAATAGTCTTTCTTTTTGACATCTTGAAAGTTTCCTCTTTTTAGTGATTTCAGGGCGTATGATATTTGTTTGATGATTTTTTGGACTGTTCTACCTTTACAGGCAATCTGATAATTCACAATCCAAAATATATAAGTGTTTATATGTTGCACATATTTACAATAACATCGTTTACATGTAGCACAACATAACGCTTTTAGAAAAAACACGTAGACATCCAATAGGACCGTGATGTGAATATTGATCATGACAAGCGAGGAATCCTCAAGTGAGGTTGTTAAACTGCTCCAGCAAATGAATAACAATATTGAAAAACTAAATTTAAAATTGGATAGTT
>DAOUZW010000169.1 GCA_030671315.1 Candidatus Bathyarchaeota archaeon | reverse complement strand
AGGTGTTCTCTCATTGGTTGAGGTATTTGGCTTCCGTAAATGAGATCGTATACTTGTAGGATTAGATATCCTTCACTTGTACCGGCGACTAGAAGATCGCCAAGCTCAATCTTAGAGTTACTTTTTTCTCTGATTAAAATTTTAGTAAACTCGCCTGCTATAATCTGGCCGCAGATGTCAGAATCTTCCGTCATCATCACCATTCCTTCAATTTATCTAGGATATCATGGGCATCATTTGATTCTATGTATCTTGAAAGCTTTGGCCATGAGCCGATTTTTGCGAGTTCTGAGAGAAGCATAGTTCTGTGAGTTTCTACATCTGAGCCGGTGACTTTTGCGTTGGCGTCAGCGTCTATTAATCCGTAGGGATAGCCTGGAAAACCTACGTCACATGAATTCTCATATAAACGACTGAAGATCTCTCTGAATTCATTTTTTGAAAGTTCCTCAGCTTGTTTAGCCTGAATTTCATATCTGAAGACTCTTTCGCTTTCAGGTCTTAATCTACATATGAAAATTGCAGCATCATGTTGTGGACTTTTAGATATTGCTACTGGATAATAATACCAAGGCGGCTCAATTTTATTGTCTGCAGCAAATTTCCTTAGTGCTGCTAAGAGAGACAATCCCGTAGTTGTGAATAATGTACTGGTTTTTGACAATCCAGTATAGAAAACACCTTTCCTACTGGCTGCAGTGTATGCTTCACCTGCGTATTTGCTTTCATTTCTGTAAGAAGTTCTTAGAATGCCGTCCATCACAATCATATCACCATACTCTAATTCACTTTCAACAATTTTCGATGACAATCGCCACTCGGCAAATCTTCTAGCAATCGTTGCGACACGCCCGATGTCAGCCCTAGATACTCCTTGCATTATGGTTCTATCTAGAGAATTGAAGGATAGATCGTATGAATCTGGTAGAAACCTTTTTTGATCATCAATTAATGGAAATGAAGATACGTTGAAGTGAACTTCATCATCTTGAAAATTTGCCGTAGCCACAGAAATGAATTCAACTATTTGAGGAATAGATTTCTCGTTTGTTACCCTATTACACCCTTGAAATATGTTGAAGTAGAGTCTATTGAATTGAATAGAGAAATTGGGAGCATTCAGAATAGATTGATTTCCACCATCCACGAAGGCTAACTTTTTGTCAGAATCTGTCGGTTTAAACGAAGAAAAATTCTTGGCATTCAGTGGCACTGGCTTATAGTCTTTGGTGCTGAGATGTGGATTTCCAAGTTCAACTTCATCAACTTTCTCATCAAGGTTAGCAGCGATATTTTTTATGACTTCACTCATTGCTCAACATCTAACTGTCCTTTTCTGGACATTCTCATTTCAGTTACCGTCCACAACTATTACAAACCTATCTTTTATTATCAGCTTCTCTTTCACACTCACTACAGAATATTATCCTCATCTTAGCGCGCGCTAAAACTAAAGAAATGAATGGCCATAGTGTGCTTTAACCCATGTGATATAGCCGCCTCAACAGAATACTGTCCATCATTAACGCAGGGATAAACTGAGAATATCCTTTGAAGCTCTAGTGTGGGGAATGGGATTCGCGCACCAATTTACCAGTAAAAAGAAGTATGATGATTATTCTTTCTTGTAACTGGCTAATTACCTTCTCCATTGAGCGTGTACTTATTTTTACTAATATTAATGCTGCTAAAATAATTGTTATGACGTTAAGAGGGCAACTTTGTATATCGAATATTTGTTCCTTTTACGATCCGCATCATCCATATCTAGGGTCTTGCGCCCCAATTTTTTTCGGTTTGCCTGCTGGAGGCTTTGGAATTTCAACATTCCTGTCTTTAGGTAGAAAGGTGACGTTGTTGTTAACCTGTGCCTGATAGATAGTGGTTCCGTCTTCAGTTTTCTCGATGGCTCTAGCAACTTTAACTAAGTTTACTTTTACCTTCATTTTCGCCCCGTCTTCAAGTTTGAAGGTAACTGTGTCGGATCCCACTAGCTCGTAATCCAGCAGTTTAGCTTTAATCTTCTCACTCATATTCCATCAAAGTTTTTCATTCTACGCCATTCAAGAAGTATATAAATGATAGTAAAAAGGGTACCTCAATCTCCTATCTTTCTTAGATTCTTGAAAGGCAAAATAAGCCACAAATGCTAGAATAGAAATAGCTAACAAACTTGCAAAAATAAAGTCTTATCAAGATTAAAACGCTAGAATATAACTGTGAAAGAATTGACTGAAAAGAAAACTTTCAGTTGTAGCAATTCAGGATGCGGTAAACCCTTTGATGCTCACCAACCAGACGACATCCATACAATCGCAAGCGTCGAAAAGAAAAAAGGATCAATAGAGAGAATTTACAAATGTCCTCGCAAACATAAGAATAAAATCTATTGGTCAAAACAAGAAATCTCAGCACTCTAGGCGACTTTAGCTAGCTAATCAGGATAAAAGAACCTGCCGTTATATTAACGTCCAGTAAAATCTTATGCGGGGAAAGGAAGTTAAGTCGGTTAATCTATTATTATATCATAGAGTTTGTATGTCTAAATCCTTGAAAGACGAATTCCCAACCATCTCCGATATTGCCTATAAGGAGTATCTGAAACATTCTCATGTATCCGATGTAATGACCTCGACTGTTTTGACTATAAACCCTCAAGCTTCAATGAAGGAAGCGGCCAAGATAATGGGTGAGAGACATATTGGAAGCTTGGTTGTAACCGAAAAAGACACACCGACTGGAATAGTAACAGAAAGAGATCTACTTAGCAAAGTCATAGCAGTCGACAAGGACCCTACTTCTGTAAAGGTTAAGGAGGTAATGTCAACACGCCTGATAACAGTGAAACCTATGGACACAATCAAGGAAGCTGCACAGACAATGATTGCCGAGAAAGGCAGGCTTATCGTGTTAAGAGAAGGAAGAGCAGCAGGCATAATCACTGCTTCAGATCTAATCAAAACATTTCCAAAAGCGACAGAAAAAAT
>DAOUZW010000081.1 GCA_030671315.1 Candidatus Bathyarchaeota archaeon | reverse complement strand
AACAGATTTACGATTCTTGTATTTCAAATGGAAAAGGAGAAATGGACTTCTCAATCGTAGCAACTAAATTTGAAAAAATGAATGACAATATACACTTGTAATAAAACTAGAAAATGGTCGGTGTTATGACATTTTACCTTGGTGTTTAATAGTCTCTGTCGCTTTTTTTACTCTTGATGGATCACCCAAGTAATATGATCTGATTGGTGTCATATTTTCATTTAATTCATATACTAGTGGAATTCCTGTGGGAATATTAAGTTCAATAATATTTTTATTAGAAACATCATCGAGATATTTTACCAATGATCTAAGACTATTTCCATGGGCTGTGATTAGAACTCTTTTTCCTCCCTTAATTTCGGGAGCGATTATATTCTTCCAATAGGGAAGGAGACGTTCCATTGTGTCTTTTAGGCTTTCTGCAAACGGGATATCTTTTTTCTCTAGATTCATATACTTTGGATCTTTACCTGGATTTCGTTCATCAGACTCTTCTAGTGCTGGAGGCCTAACATCATAACTTCTTCTCCAGAGAAGGACTTGCGTTTCACCATACTTACTCGCCGTTTCTGCTTTATTCAGACCCTGCAATCCTCCATAATGACGTTCATTCAAACGCCAAGATTTGTAAACGCGAATCCACATAAGGTCCATTTCATCAAGTACAATCCATAGTGTCCTAATGGCTTTCTTTAGAAGTGAAGTAAACGCAACATCAAATATCAATCCAGATTCACGAAGAAGTTTACCTGCTTCTCTTGCTTCGTTAATGCCTTTCTCGGTGAGATCGACATCTGTCCAACCCGTAAAACGATTTTCTTTGTTCCAAATACTTTCTCCATGTCTCAAGAGAACTAGTTTAATGACCAATAATGCTTCCTCAATCAAGTTCTCTTACTCATTTAGACCTGATATCAGTTTTTTCTTTTTAGTGCAAACTCTGCAAGTTGGAGGGATAAAATTCGTTGAAAATGAGCAAATATTCGAAAAAAATGATCTTAAAAAATCCTAATTGCAATCTAGCGCACATACCTAGATTTGAATTCAAATTATTTTAAGAGAATTCTTCCAGTAATTTGTTAATCATTTGGAAGTCATTTTCGAGAAAGTTCCTATATGTTGGATTATATAGAGTAGCGGCAGGATGAAAAGTAGGCATTATCTTCAGACGTATCCCGAATAGATGTTTTTCGAAAACTTTTCCTCTGATTTCTGAGATACCTCGGAATTCAACATCTACATTAGACATTACGTATTTTGTAGAGTGCCGTCCCAGAGTCACTATCAGTCGTGGTTTAATTATCTGGATTTGACGCTCGATATAAGATCCACAAGCTTTTATCTCCTCTTCATTTGGGTCTCTATTTTCATCTGGCCTATGTTTGATAATATTTCCAATGAATACTTCATTTCTTTTTATTCCAATACTCATGAGTAACTCATCTAGAACCCTGCCAGCACTTCCCACAAAAGGCTGACCTTTAATATCTTCATGATATCCAGGAGCTTCTCCTATCATCATCAAAGAAGTGTTAAGATCACCTTCTCCAGGTACAGGATTTTTCGCATTTTTCCATAATGTGCATTTACGACATTCACGAATTTGATGTATCAATTCATTCATACGTTTTTGCTTTAAATCCATTTTGTGAACCCGCACCAATAGGAATATTTATTGAAAAACAAACTCGTAAAATTCTCATTAGAGTTATTTATTTTATAACGTACACTTTAATGTCTAAGCTCGAGCGATACATTTAAACTGCTTCCGCTTATTCTTTTTGGAGGTCGTAATATTATGATGCCTGGATTTAAAAGAAGTGACAAGGCAATAGTTCATCCTGGAGAAAAATATACTCCAAGAGAAAGAGTATGGAAGATACTTGACCACCAAGAAGCAGATCGAGTACCAGCCGAACTAGGAGGCTGCATGTCTTTCATAACAAAACAGGCCTATTTTAGACTCAAGCATTACCTTAATTTGCAGACCTTTCCTTTTGAAATTGACTACTGGCCTTCAGGAGCCTCCTATAATCCATGGTGGCTACCTCCTATAGACGAAACTATTTACCGTCTATTCAGAACCGATTTCCGACCAATTTCCTTAAGATCTACCAGACCTTTTGTCCCAAAGAAACTGTTTCCTGATAATTCATTCATAGATGAATTAGGTTTTCATAGAAAAGCTGGAGAAACTTATATGGAATTTGCGAATCCGGCGCCTCTTGAAACCGCTCAAGATGTAGATGAAATATTATCCGATCCATACTGGTTAGATCCTGAGAAAGATTTCACTGCCGTTGGCCTAGAAAAAAAGGCTAAGAAGATGGATGATGCCGGCTTTGCAGTTTGTGTAGTAAATATTGGAGGAAGTGGCATATTCGAGAATTCTTGGATGAGAAGGGGTTTTAGTAAAATAGTTGAGGACATGTATCTGAAACCAAAGATAGCTGAGACAATACTAGACAAAGTCACTGATCAGATGCTCACATTATACAGTATGATGTTGGACGAGGTTGGGGATTACGTCACAATGGTGGCTACTGGAGATGACTTAGGCGCTCAAACAACAATTCTTTTAAAACCTGACATATACAGGAAATTCTTGAAGCCGCTTCATAAAAAACTCTTTGACCTTATTCATAAAAAGACAAAAGCAAAATTGTATTATCATAGCTGTGGCAACATGAAACCATTCATTCCAGATCTGATAGAGATCGGCGTGGATGTATTGAATCCAATACAACCAGAATGCCCCGACATGGACCTTGAGACTTTAAAAGAAGAGTACGGAGAAAAATTGACTTTCTGTGGAGGAATAGGATCACAGAGCATTCTACCAAAAGGTTCTGTTCAAGATGTTGAAGCCGAGGTCGTGAGGGCAATAAAAGCAGGTGCATCTGGTGGCGGTTATATTATCGCTCCGGGTCATATGATACAACCTGATGTACCACCTTGGAATATTGAAGCACTATACTCTGCAGCCATAAAATATGGAACCTATCCAATTAACTTGTAAATCAATAAGAAATCATTGAAGATTTGATATTCAGCATTATGATAACAGCGTGCACTTTTGCATACCGCATAAATATCATTCCTCCTAATTAATCAAATGAATGAATATGAAAGCAATGGAATGGAAAAAACCCACAATATCAGTTTTTAAGGAAAAATCAGACAAGCAAGAACACGAGCCATTTGCAGTTATAAAAGCTCAAAAGATATCGTTGAAAAAAACTGAAAAACGCAGTTATAATGGTGAGATAATAGATTTCTTCGTTCTCATGGGCGACATAGATTGTATTAATTCAGATGAAGGAATAAGAGATAATTACGTTTTATGTTGGTTCGACGATAATATAGATGACTTCAGTGAATCTTTTAGAAAACTAACTGGTGTTACTTTTCTATCAGCTCCATCTTATACAGAAAGTAATGGAAAAAGAACTTACAGATCATCTTTTGAAGCAGAATATGGACTGATATCCTAACAGGAATAGAACTCTCACTAAGATACCAGATATCCAACTTACCTGTTTTGACTTCACATTATAGAGAGGAAGCGATACTATTGCATAATCTTGGGAAGATTTTCTATTTGTGCAATAGTATTGGAGGTCTTTGCACTCTGAAGTATGATAAGGCGTTCAATTTTTTCTCGCACGGCACTTTCGATGAACTGTTGTCTGTTATAGTTAAGTTCAGAGTGTTTTCGAACAAGACGATCGACTTCAGACATCATAGTCGATGGAAGTCTAACAGGAATTCTCTTCTGCATCTCAGGAGAATTATTTATTGTTCTTGGCATTTTTTTCACCTAATGTTCCACATTCGTTAGATGAACTAATTCGATTTAGAATATTTAATCAATCTCAACAACTCGAGAAGTGTCGGGTGTCTACTTTTCTAATTTCGGCTTACGATATATTGAGGACCCTGATCGATCTCAGACTACTGAATTAATGTCATTTGTACAATTTGATTGAGTTTATGTCGATTAAACTAGTTTTTCCTATGTATTTTCCTAAACATGAAAAACAATGTTTCATGTTTAAATCTGCTATTTGGAATTGTGGCGGGCCCGACGGGATTTGAACCCGCGACCTATGGGTTAAGAGCTTCGGCCCAATAATCTAGACCACCGCTCTACCTGACTGAGCTTCCCGAACCACTTTGATGTGGGTATACGGGCCCATGCCCGCCAGCCATCTGTTCAAATGAAGATCTCTAATAATCTTTTCTTCGGCCTTATTGACTATCTTAAATCAGAGTTTCTTTCAAATCTTGATCATAAGATTCATCTTTTGTTCTGATCCTCTTTTAAAGGACAATAACTTGACAAACCTAACCTTAATTGGACTCGGACTTCATGATGAAAATGGTATTTCTCTACAAGGATTAGAAGAAGCCAAGAAAGCAACATATGTTTTTGCAGAATTCTATACAAGCTACATGCCTGCCATTAAAATCTCAAATCTTGAGAAATTATTAGGAAAACAAGTAAAGATCCTCTCCAGAAAAGAAGTTGAGGAGTACGCTCAAGAAAATATTTTGGTTCACGCCAAAAAGTATCCATGCGTTTTTTTAGTCCCAGGAGATCCAAATATCGCAACTACTCATATTGATTTGAGACTTAGAGCAGAAAATGAAGGAATTAGAACATCCATTATTCATTCAGCGTCAATTTCTTCAGCTATAGCAGGAGCAACTGGCCTCCAGAACTATAAATTTGGCAGAACTGTTACAATTCCTTTTAAATCAACTTCAATCTCAGAAATTCCATATGAAAATATTTTCGAAAATAAGTCGAGAGGCCTTCATACCTTAGCATTACTCGACATTAATTCAGAGAGCCGTCTGTTTATGTCTATTCCAGAGGGACTGACCATAATAATCGAAATTGAAGAAAGACTGAGAAAGAGATGCACTACAAAAAATACGTTAGCGATCGGAGTCGCGAGGTTAGGTTCACCAGATGCAAGTGTGAAAGCGGGTACAATAGAAAATCTTCAAAGATTCAATTGGGGCGATCCTCCCCATTGCATAGTCTTTCCTGGAAAGCTCCACTTCATGGAAATTGAAGCTCTAAAAATTTTGTGCAAGGCCGATCCGGAGCTGTTTGAAATATGAATTCAGATAATGAAGTGCGACCATTAGTTGGCAGATACATATCTTCTATTGAGTTGGCACTCAAAGATTTGAAGATTCGAGATTCTAATTCAACTTTAGCTGAACACAACATAGAGCTAGTCATAGACGCAGTTAAAAGATATCTTTCCGATGCAAAATACTATCAGGAAATTAAAAAAGAAGCTATAGCCTTAACATCAATTTCATATGCTGAGGGTCTATTAGACGCACTAAGGATCATGGAACTAGTAGACTTCGAATGGCAAAGAGTAGACAAATCTTGACAAGAAAAAAAATTGTTCTGACAACCGGAGCGTTCGATCTTCTTCATTATGGTCACCTTAAAGCCCTTGAAGACGCAAAAAAATCAGGAGGGAGAAATTCCAAACTAATAGTTATTGTCGCAAGAGACAAGACTGTTGAAAAACGTAAGGGAAAAAAACCGACGATTCCCGAAGAACAGAGAAGAGCATTGGTTGAATCTCTTAAACCAGTCGATAGAGCTGTGCTCGGGTATGAAGAGATGAATATGAAAGCTGCTATACGAAAGCTCAAGCCTGATGTTATAGCTTTAGGATATGACCAACGTGATATTTTGGAAGCAGTAAATGATGCTTTGCGAGAGTATACGGGAGAAGTAAAGGTTATACAAACTAAAAGATACGGAAAGAGAGACCTGAATAGCTCATCAAAGATAAAAAACAAAATTATAGAAGAATTAAAATTGTAAATTAATGAATCAAGTATTAAAAAACTCA
>DAOUZW010000010.1 GCA_030671315.1 Candidatus Bathyarchaeota archaeon | reverse complement strand
TCAGTGAAATATGTCGAAAAAGCTATTGAAATGGCTCTTGAAAATAAAATAGACGCGATCGTTACGGCACCGCTCAATAAAGAAGCTATGAATTTAGCCGGCTACGATTATGCTGGACACACAGAAATACTGGCACACCTTACCAAAACAAAAGATTATGCAATGATGCTTGTCGCCGGACAGTTAAGAGTAATACATGTCACAACCCATGTATCAATGCGTGATGCATGTGAACTAATCAAAAAAGAGAGAGTGCTCACTACTATTCGGCTAACAGAGGAGGTTACAAAAAAGATGGGAGTAGAAACTCCAAAGATCGCAGTCTCTGGATTCAACCCTCATGCCGGCGAGAGCGGCTTATTCGGAAATGAAGAAATCGAAGAGATAATACCTGCTATAGAATCAGCCAAAAAAAACAATATGAACGTAATTGGACCTATGCCCCCAGACACAGTTTTCCTACGTGCCAGCAGAGGAGAATATGATGCAGTGGTAGCAATGTATCATGACCAAGGCCACATTCCAGTAAAGATGCTAGGATTTGAATCTGGAATAAATGTGACAATAGGCTTACCCATAATACGCACTTCTGTTGATCATGGGACTGCCTATAGACGGGCGGGTCTTCGATTAGGAACAGGAGATCCTACAAGTTTAGAGGAAGCAATGAAACTGGCTGTCCAAATGGCCAAGTTTGATATAGAAAAAAGGCAAACCAACAAATAGAGTTAATGATTTACAGGCCTTTCTAATAAATTGGATTAATTTATTTTTTTAACCTTTTTTTAGATTTGAATAAATACAAACCTTATAGAGACCAGTCCCACACATTTATAATATCTCAAGAACGTACAGAATTCCCATAGTAGATTAATTCAGGAGATACTTAGTTTGAAAGCAGTTATGAAAGTAGACAAAAATCCCGGTATCAAAGTCATGAATACAGACAAACCTAAACCTGGACCACGTGACGTTCTAGTCAGAATCAAATCTACTGCATATTGTGGTTCAGATTTACACTTATACAAATGGGACGGCCAAGCTGAGAAATGGAATTCCCCATTACCTAGAATTCTTGGTCACGAATTTTGCGGAGACGTAGTAGAAGTTGGAGGGAACGTATCATCTATCAAGACTGGAGACAAGGTTGCTGGAGAGACACATATTCCTTGTGAGCAATGCATAATGTGTAGAACAGGTAGAGCTCATATTTGCGAAAATATGAAAATTTTTGGAGTCCATGTACCAGATGGATCTTTTGCAGAATTTGCAGTAATTCCTGAAACTATTGCGTTTAAGCTTCCGTCGGATACACCTTACGATATTGGTGCATTATATGAGCCCTGCGGTGTAGCAATGCATGCCGTACAAAGAGCAGAACCCGAACCCGGCGATGTTGCGGTGGTTCTTGGCTGTGGACCAATCGGAATATATGTTCAGCAAATAATGAAAGCAATTGGATCAGACGTCATAGCCACTGACATTAAAAAATTCAGAATTGATCATGCGAAAAGAGTTGGAGCAGCCAGAGAAGTTATAGATGCGTCGGAAGGTAATACAGTCGAGAAAGTAAAGAATGTAATTGGACAACGAGGTGCAGATATAGTTTTTGAGGCCGCTGGCGCTGGCGAGACAGTAAAACAATCTTTAGACATGGTAGCCAAGGCTGGAAAAGTGGTGCTTTTCGGAGCTTCTCCAGATAATCCGACACTTGACACTACAACATATATCGTCTACAAAGAGATAGATGTTAGAGGACTGACTGGAAGATATATGTTCAGCACGTGGGATAGGGTTGAAAGATTCGTGAGTAGAGGACTAGTTGATCTGGAGTCAGTTGTCACACACAAATTTCCACTAGATAAAGCTGAAGAAGGATTTCAACTACTGTTGAAAGGAGAAGCTTCTAAAGTTATATTGAATCCATAGAACGCCGTTCAATCTGAATGATCTGGTTAAGTAGAAATGTTAACAAAAAGCCATTGATCTTAAATTAACATCATATCATATCCTTTTTGTGATACAACATTTTTTCTATTTACAAACAAAAAATAAATGATCAAAAAATTATTACTACCGACCAGATTAAGAATAAAATGATTGGAGACAATTACTTTGAGTAGCCCTGTAGAGAAATCTCTTAGAGAGAGACTGGTGAAAAGCCATTTAGATCTAATAGTCCTTTGGCTACTCAAGACCAAGCCCAGATGGGGATATGAGATAAATATTGAGATCAGAGAACGATTCAAAGTCTATCTAAGTGCTGGAACGCTCTATCCACTTCTACATAGTCTTGAAGATAAAAGATATCTGGAAGGCGTTTGGGAATCAGAGAAAGGTCGGGGACGTCGCATATATCGAATAACTCCCGAGGGAGAACTTTTTTTGAGTGCTGGAGAAAAAGCTTCCCAAGAACTCTTAAGAAAGCTATCTAGCAACTCTGAACAAATGTGATCACATAAGAATTCATATCATACCCAATATCAATGGGAGAGATGAAATTGTCAAAAACAGGTTCCACAACGAAAATAGTGAAATCTATTAGAAACAATGAAGTTGCCAAACTCATCTTACTTGCAGTCGTAGTAATCTCCATATCCTACGGCGGATGGGCAGGTATGAGATTGATGCTAGCAACGGAACATCCAGTTCTAGTTGTCATCTCAGGTAGCATGGTCCCTACTCTCAATGTCGGCGACCTCATAGTAATCAAAGGAGAACCGGCTGAAGAGATCGAAGTAGGCACAATAATAGTCTTTCACAGTCCAAGAGATTATGATACCTTAATTGTCCATAGGGTGGTGGATAAACAAAATTCAGATGGTCGGATATACTTTAAGACAAAAGGTGATTTTAACAGATATGTTGATGATTGGTCGGTATCAGCAGAAAAAGTTGTAGGTTCTTTCTCAGCTAGAATTCCATACATCGGAATTATCATCATGAAATTAAGAGAACCAGCAGGGACAGCATTCATAGTAAGTTTGATCATAATTCTGATAGCATATGAAGCATACAGTTCACACAAAAAGACGAAAACTGAAATTTCAGGTGACGAGTCTAAAATCAGAGCTTCAAGAAAGAGTTAATATTCTATGATAACTATTTATCCTCATTCTGAAGCGGTATGATAAGCATAGTCTGGACATTCAAAGTCAAAATTTAGAAATAACACGGAAAAGATTAAAAAATAATTTCGTTAGTAACTTTATATAGGCAAATCTAATGCTTAAATTGCCCTAAGGAGTTATTTGATTGGCTGATGAGAAGAAGATATTCACAAACATTGAGAATGTTGTCGCATCAGCCACACTGAAGCAGAATATCGATCTTAATGCAATTGCACGAATATTTCCAGGTGTTGAATATAGACCAGAACAATTCCCAGGTCTTGTCTATCGACTGAAAAAGCCTAAAACTGCCACCCTAGTTTTCAGCTCTGGGAAGATGGTTTGTACAGGAGCTAAATCTGAGCAGCAATCAAAGAAAGCCGTCATGAAAGTTATCGATGAACTGAAGCGTAACGGCATAGTAATTATCGGTAAACCTGAGATTAAAATTCAAAATATAGTCGCATCCGCAGGTCTTGGCGGGTATATTGATTTAGAAAAATCAACATATTCTCTAAAGAGGACGATGTATGAACCTGAACAGTTTCCTGGTCTAATATATAGAATGGATGAACCGAAAGTAGTGATTCTCCTTTTCGCTAGTGGAAAACTAGTATGTACCGGCGCTAAATATGAACATCAAGTTCATACTGCTATTGCCAAGCTTCAAAAAATTCTGGAGGAAAAAGAGCTAATATATTACGATAAGAAGACTTGAAAACTGCATGATTTTCCTATTACCGGAAAAAAATAAAGTTAATCCAAATCAATAGTTAAAAAAAGCATCACCATTATATGTAACTGATTAATGCAGATATTTAATCTTCAGATGAATTCTAGGCAAATGTTATCGAGAATATAATTAAGGAAAACATTATTACTGGGCAACATCTGCGAATGAGAAGAAAGTCACTGATAGAAAAGTGATTTAATTTGAAGCGTCTACTTAGAAATACTAAAAGCATTTGCCCTGAATGCATGAAAGTCCTTGATGCTAAGATATTCGTTGATGATGATAACAAAGTAAAGATTTCAAAGACTTGCGATATGCATGGAGATTACATTGATACACATACATTTTCGGACCCTGAGCTATATGACTGGGCAGAGAAGTATAAGCAACCAGGTGCTCCGATCGATAATCCACGGACAGATGTAAAGGACGGATGTCCTTACGATTGTGGAATATGTCCAAATCACAAATCACACACTGTTTTATCAATAATCGACATCACAAACAGATGCAATCTGACTTGTCCAATATGTTTCGCCAATGCTGCAAAAGCAGGTTACATATATGAACCTACTAAAGAACAAATTGAGAAGATAATCAAAAATTTAAGATCGAATAGTCCTACGCCTCCTCCCGCAATTCAGTTTAGTGGCGGAGAACCTACAATTCGGCAGGATCTTCCTGATCTTGTTAAATTGGCAAAAGAAAATGGTTTCAGGCATATTGAAGTCAACACTAACGGTATAGTTGTTGCCAAAGATCTCAATTTTTTTAAGAAACTCATCGATGCAGGAATGTCAACTCTTTATCTTCAGTTTGATGGACTTGATGATTCTATCTACGAGAAGACACGTGGCCTTCCACTTTTAGAAACCAAGATGAAGGTTATTGATAATGCTCGAAAACTTGGATTCGATAGCATATTATTGGTTGTGACCCTTGTAAAAGGAATAAATGATCAACAACTAGGTAAGATAGTAAACTTTGCCCTGAAAAATTCAGATGTCATTAGATGCGTAAATGTCCAACCAGTCTCAATTACTGGTAGAATTGACTCACAAGCTAGGGAGACTATGAGGATCAATATTACAGATTTCATGGAGCTCATTCAAGAACAGACTGAAGGTCAAATTAAAAAAGATGATTTCTTTCCTGTACCTTCTGTTATTCCTTTCGCGCGGGCAGTTGGTAAGATGAAGTCTAAAGAGTATGCGCTATTTAGCACATCTCCATGGTGTGGTGTTGGAACATTCATGGTTGAGTCAGACAATAAATGGTTACCAATAACACGTTTTGCGAAAGTCGATCAGTTCTTTAAAACCATGGACAACATATATCATGATCTTCAGGAAGGACACAAGATTCGAGCTAAGATACGTAGCTTCGCAGCTCTTAGACACGTGAAGGGGCCATTTATCAAGGATATCCTTTGGCCAGTCATGAAAACTGGAAGTTACAAGGCACTTGGTAAGTTCATGAGAAACGTTGTGATGATCAGTTGTATGCATTTCATGGATCCATACAATTTTGATCTGCAAAGATTAGAAAAATGTGTCATCCACTACGCACTTCCTGACGGAACAATAAGACCCTTCTGTTCATTCAACACATTACATAGACAAAAAGTTGAGAAACAATACTCTATCCCTTATAAAACATAGAAGAAGACATCTTGAACAATATATAAAAAATGATTGACTAAATTTTTCTTCTCCATGAAAAAAGTTGGAAAGATATCTATTTGATCAGAGTTGAAACAGACCCCACAGCCGGTTTACAAGCAAGTTTGAGAGGAGACATTCTAATAGTAATAGATGTTTTAAGGTTCAGCTCCTCTATCGTTACAGGTCTAGCTACTGGGGCCAAGCAATTCATTCCTGTAGCTACTTTAAAAAAAGCTCGAAACATGCATAAAAAAAATAGAAACTATTTGCTTGCAGGAGAAAGAAAAGGCTTAAAACCGAAAGATTTCCATTTTGGAAATTCACCGATCGAATATAAAAAATCAAATCTCAAAGGAAAATCAATAGTTATCTCAACAACAAACGGTACCAAAACCATAGAGTATTGCAAGAAGTCAAAATTGCTACTCATAGCCTCATTTCTTAATGCATATGCGTTATCAACTTACATTGCAGATTATTTCCCAAAGGATGATAATATATCAATTATTTTAGCAAGTAAGAGTCATACAATTTTTCTTGAAGATTTCATTTGTGCTGGACTGTTAGTCTCAAACATCATTCATTTGACATCGAAACAAGACCTCAATGATGATGCTATTCTGGCCAAACTTGCTTGGAGCAGTGCAAAAGATGATCTAGAAAAAACCATTCGCCAGGGTCATCACGCATCTTATCTTGAGAGTATTGGATTTAAAGAAGATGTGAAATTTTGCATCAATAGAGATATTTATGATCTAATTCCCTTCGTTCAAGACAATAAAATATCTAAGATAAACCGTGGTTAGAGAAAGCATTTGTTCGATTTAATCAAATTATCTTGATTTTTTATTGGCAACTCGGCCTAATGCCTTTAAATCATTTCATAATCTTGTTTAACTCTGATTCGTCATCGTTGCCGTTTTGATCTCTTACGTTTTTGAAGATAAGTCTTGCTGGCAACCGTGTCATATTCGAATCCAGACTCTCTTGTATCAGATAACCTCTCAGATATTACACCGAGAGAAACTTTTTGTTGATCTATTGAAATTGTCAGATTCGGGGAGAGGTAAGTATTCTTAATAGACCCAAAACATTCTGGGTATTTAGAATTATAAAATGATTCCCATCTCAGATAATCTTCGAGACTAAGATGTGCCTCAAACAGCAGCAGATTGTAGCGTCCTTCACTTATCCGATAAGCGAGACTCACATGCGGATCTGAAGATACATCTTTCAGGAATTCCTCATAATGTTTCCTAATTTCAATAAGTGAGAACACTAAGATGAAGTTGGGAGGTACAAAGAATGATGGAAATCTACAAAGAGGTTTCCATATTATCTCAGCATCACACATTTTCTGAATTCTATCATTTACAGTCCTTCGATGGACACCGAGATCCTTGGCCAGGATATTCTCATTTACAGATATGCCCTCACCATTTGTCAGATGACCAAGTATACTCAAGGATAAATCGTCAAGTGGACAACCGTTTAGCTTTGTTACTTTTTTCTCTTGATAGTTCCTTTTTATAAGTTCAATGGGTGCATTCGGTTCATATTTTTCTATCAACATATTAGATAAATAGACGGCCATCGAAGGAATTCTTTGAGACCTACCAGGTATCTTTCCAACCTTTACAATAGTTTCTCTCCATGTGTGATATGTTTGCAGACTTTCATGAAGTTCGAAGAGCATCATGTTGTATTCTCCCTCTCTGATTCGAAATGCAGCAAATATGTTTGCATCTTCCTTGAGCCAAGTTGTCACTTTCTCATTATCGGGTAGATCGGCATAAACAGCAATTAATAACGGCCTTTGTTTAAAAAGTGCAAGAAAAGGATAAACAGGTCTATCAATAACTTTGTATTTGATTAGTTCACGGACTCTTTCTCTAATAGTATTTCTATGTCTACGAAGCTTTCTGGATAAATAACTTAGATTTATGCTCAGACCTTCTCCTGAGCAGAGCTTACTTAACAATTGTAAATTCAATTCGTCTTGTAGCATAATTGCTAAATCATATTTCATTTCCTAACTCAACTTGAATAATGCTTGAGTTCATTATTATCTTTTACGCTATAATAACAATCTTTTCAGCATAATTATGATATGCATTCACCATCTAGATTATTACTCACATGGTTAGATATCAATAGCAGAACACTTTCTGCGAATATTTAGGATAGTAAAATAACATTACTGATATTGAGTTTTACAAGATTATTCAAACTTTGAAAGACCATACGATAAATTTTATGCATATTAGGAAATAGTCATAAGTCTTAATGCTTCCAGTTTATTTAACCTTCCAGCGACTGCAGCTATAGCCAGTTTAATGTTTCTAACTTCAACAAGAATCAACATCATTCCAGCTGCTGCTGTAGATGGAAGAAAAGGATATCCTGTCAATATGGAACGCGCTTCCTTATTCATAACACAATAGGGAAATCTCTCCACGATGCCATTAACATCATTATGAGATTTTTTTTCTAAACAAAATTCATACCGTGTTTTCTTTAATTTAGAAATCACTCGTTCTACATTGTTTTCTGCTAGAAGCGAGTGGAAACGATTTTCCTTCGTCTCTGATTTCAGAGAGAACCATTTTTCAGTGATTTCAGGTGCGATTCCAGATTGTGAGCTTAAAATTATTGCCTCAATTGCTGTTACTTCACTCATATGATTTACTAATTTACTCAAAGATCTCCATTTAGAAGAATTAGATTTTAGAATACTTTTTGATACAATTTCACAAAAATATAAAATTATTTTGAGTAATGGGGCCATGCAATTATTTTTTTTAACGAGCGATATTGAATTTTCAACTATCTGCGTAAGTTCAGGAAAGTTGCTCTTTTCTTTGGACGATACTTCAAGATCATAATAACCTGGAGGAAAAGAACCAAATGGTATGATGCCCATCATAGCAACTGTATAATCTGTCCTGATTTTTGATTTCAAAAAATTCACTAGACTTCTTGATTCTAAAAGTTTTTTATAGTCCACTAGCATTTCCGTATCAGATTTCGGAATGGAATTAATCAAATTCTCTGTGTGATTAACTGCTGAAGTAGTAACAGCGTCGATTATATCCTCAAAAGTATTTGCTTTGAACCTTGTTAAGGTCTCTCCGTAGACCGTTTTATTTAATACATGAAATAAATCTCTCGGCTCTTCGCATCCTAAAATTGCTTCATAGTCATACTGTTTTAACCGATTTCCCATTCGGGCTTTTATTAATCCATAAACATATTCATAATTACGAGTGAGTCTCATGGAAATTCATTTTCCAGCATTTTTCCTTTTCTTTGCTCCAATTAACCCACTGAGTTTTAGCATGTCAATCCAGACAAGGAAAGTCCCGAGCAAGGTCCCGATCAATGCACCCATCAGTTCTTGGTCATAATACTTACCAATAATGTACCCAGCAAAAGCCATGATAGGTATAGTAGCGGTAATTCCAAGATACCAGTAGGCCTTACCCATACTTTGTTTATACAATTTTATTCTCCACATCTACTTGCTTTGAAATCTTCTTTATCTATACTATTTATTTTTCCTCAAGGCTTCTTAATTTGTTGGCAAGATTTAAGATATTGAAAGCCATCACTCATACAGCCTATTGTAATCCATATGACAATCTAAGATAGATGGTAAACCATGCCAAGAGCTGATCAATACGCATATTCGACTACTTATATCAGGGCTTTACGATCACGGCTGCTTAGCGCCGACCTTTATGAAACCCTTCTAAAGGCTAAAGATGAACATGATGTAATTCGTCTTCTCGCAGATACATCATATTCGAACTATCTTTTCGAGCATTCAGGAAAACAATTTGATCTCATTACGTTAGATTCAACAATCTTCCAAGATTACTATCGTATCCTTCAAGAATTGATCAACATGAAAACTACTGACGAAGCAAATCAAATTTTTGAAATAATTTTAAAAAGACATGAATTTTCCTGTTTGAAAATGGTTATGAGATTCGTTGTTTCTCAAGCTCCACCAGAAGAATCAGCTCAACTCATAATCCCGATAGGAAGATACACATCTGAATACATTCTGGACCTTTTAAAAAGCAAAGATCTTCATCAACTATTTTCAGATATTCCTGATTCGAAAATTAGAGAAATAGCTATTAAAGTACTTCCGGAATGCGAAGAGAAGACTTCTACACTCCCTGTTGAAATGCTTGGCGACAAATTCTATTTGGATGCTTTATGGAACATTGTGACAAGACTTGAGAATTTAGATAAAGACGCTACCCGCGATATTGTTGGAACTGAGATTGACATTACAAATATTAATCTGATGTTAAGAGGCAAAAACTTTGGAATGAGCTTTTCAACTCTTAGCGAATTAGTTGTTCCCATACATTATAAATTGAATAAAGAGTTTGATACCGCTCTTGAAGCTTCGACTACTAACGAATCAATGCATGCTTTGTCAGTAGGCCAATATGGAGAACCCATTTCGAAAGTCATAACTGAATGCGAAAATAAACAAACCTTACTTCCTCTAGAAATTACGCTGAAAAGATTGTTAGTAGAAAGATGTTCCAAGACCTTTTTAGGCTACCCTTTTGGTGTTGGACCAATCATCGCATTTCTCTATTTGAAATTCTTTGAAGCCATGGATGTTCGTACAATAATTATGGGTAAAAGAGAAAGTATCCAAGAGAACATATTACACCGTCTACTGTTATCTATTCCTAGATGGAACAGCGAATAATCAAAATAATTATTGCCCTAGCACATATAGGCAATAGTTATTAAAGAGAAGAAGAATCTACTGCCTGCAATTCGAGGAGTTACTAATGAGAATTCACAAGACATTAACTCTATTCTTCTTAGTAATTGGAATCGCTATGCTAGTGACAGGTTTCGTTTATGCTCAAGCTGAGGAAGATGAAGCTACCGCAGCAGCAGGGTATAAACTGATTGGCGCAGGATTGGCAATAGGTCTAGCCGGCTTGGGAGCAGGAGTAGGCATGGGTACTGCAAGCGCAGCAGCAATTGGTGCTATGGCAGAGAAACCTGAAACTTTCAGCAAATCGTTAATTTATATTGTGTTCATAGAAGCTATCGCAATTTATGGACTAGTCATAGCCTTTATGATTATGATGACTTAAGGCACATTGGCTTTCAGTGTATAAGATACATTCTGACAATCAACGTTGGATTCTAAGCTATTTGATCGCTAAGGGTTTATACTCATATCCATCACCTGAATAGAATTTCAAAAACCATTCTACCCAGTGAAGCCTGAGAGTTTGTATGAAGGATAATAGTCCTTCAAAGCAGATAATTAAAAGAAATGTGAAGAACGCCCACATTATGAAGCCGACTATTGCCATTGCTGTGCCCTCAAGTTCGAGGAACATTAAGAGAAGCTTACTGAAAGCTCCATGCGTCAGTGCCAATGCCAATATTCTAGCATATGAAATTGAATTTGAAAGTGAGGAGATTAAAGATTCGAGAGCATGCCCGAAACCATCCATTCCATGAACTGCAGTTCTGGCTATTATCATAACGAGTGCTGGTAAAATAATGTAGATACCAAGAATGTCTGCACGCTGAAAAACTACAGTTAGTAATTCTGATTTATATCTAAGAAATAAATAAGCACAACTTGAGTAAAACCAAAGCCAAAGACCGGGTCCAAGAATTGCCTCCCTGATATTACCTTTTCGAAGTTCATTGATCAGTCCAAGAATAAGTCCGAAAGTAATCTGAATAATAGCTACATACAATGAGATTAGCAGCAGGAGCATCGGATTTTCGAATGGACTAAAAGGGAATGGAACTGGTATAGAAAAGCCGGCAATTTCTGACAACACACTTTCAAGGGCATGTGAAGAACCTTCAACTATTGCTAGAATGCTCAGTCCAAATATTTCATGAATATTGTGATCAAGAATGTGAAAGTATAGTTCTGAGCCAAAAAGTTCGCCATATAAGAATCCAAAAAATATTGCCGCTATGGAGCACATTATTAGTAGAGGAGCCCCCTTTAGCATGTACTCGAAGAGTTCAGAAGTCTCAACACCTTTTTTATTGATGAAATAAAGGAGAACACTGAAAAAAAGAAGAAGAAGCCCATGGCCAACATCTCCAAACATTAATCCAAAGATTACTGGGAATGATATTGTCATAAAGATAGTTGGATCTACTTCGTAGTAATTGGGCAGACCAAAACCTGTAACGATTTTTTCATAAACATAAGCTATTTTTGGATTCTTTATCATGCTTGGTGGTGTCTCAAAGCATTCAGACGCGTGAGGATATCGATCAGGTCCATGTTCGGCCTCGTTACTTTGCATTTCATCCATTTTACATTTTTTTGTAGCTTCGTTAACTGGATCCATAAATAGGGTTGCCGAATATCCTTCTGCTCCTTTTTCAACAGCTTCGGTGAATTCTTTTCTTTTATTGGTTGGAATCCATCCTTCTATTATTAGGGTCTTATTTGTTCTGGCAGCTTTGGATTTAGCCTCTTCAACTAATCGTGTCAATTTTAGTTGATGGTTCCAATGAACAATTCGCTCTCCATATTTTTTGGAAATGTCTGAAAGTCTTTTCTTTCGCTCATATTCTTCGAGATCTTCTCCCATGGACGAATAGGTTTCTTCAACTTCTCTGAGCTCGCTGTCAATGGTGTCAATCTCTTCCTCTCTCAATACTTTGATTTCAGATGTTGGAGAGGTAAAGTCGTTTAGATTGATGTGTGATAAAAATTCTGAAAGCCGCGAGATTATCGAAGTGACTCTAAATAGCTTATCTGATGGTTCAACCGACCTTACTTGAGGTTCAAAACTCCTAAAGGTCTCCATTGAATTTGTTAGATGTAATATCCCAGCCTCGATGATTTTAATTAATACTTTATCTGCATACTCTTCGTGAAAGTAGGTTCTTGCTTTGGTCATAGACTGGGTTTTGAGCAAGTTATAGGCTACCAACTTAAAATTTGATTTTGGCTTAGTTTGAAATAATATTTGATATAAGCCATTCGGATTTGTAATATTTTGTTACTCGAGCACTCTATAATTGATGTTTAATATTCGACAATGTCGCAAGAATGATTTAAGCTAGCTTTCATACATGAGCAGTTCCAATTATCTCCTCAAGTTTCTGGTTATTATGTTTAGACATGTAACGTATTAGGTCCTCGGTTAATTCTTTGAATACTCCAATATCATTATAGACGATTGCAGTACCAATCTGTACAGCTGAAGCACCTGCCAGAAGAAATTCAATAACATCTCTGCAACATGTTATTCCTCCACAGCCAATTATCGGCAACGCAATTTTTTCATAAATTTGGTAAACGCATCTTAACGCGATTGGTTTTAGGGCAGGTCCTGATAGCCCTCCGAACTTTCCTCCAAGTATTGGTCTCCTTGTTTCAATATCGATAGCCATAGCCTTCATCGTGTTAGTAACTGTAAGGGCGTTAGCGCCTGCATTAGCTGCCGCCTCTGCTATCTCAACAACATCTGGAGCGTTGGGGGATAATTTTACTATAATTGGGCCCTGAAAACTTTTTTTCACAGCTCTTGTTACTTTTTTCAACAGCTCAGGATCTAAACCGATCTCGACCCCAACCTGTTCTACATGTGGACATGAGACATTCAACTCCAACGCGTCTACGTTAGCTTTGTCAGCGTATGAAGCAGCCTGCGCATATTCGTCCTCATTAAAACCGAAAATGCTTGCGATGACAGGTATTCCACTTTTCTTGGCTTCTTGGATTTCATTTTTCATAGCTTCAGCTCCTGGATTTGGCAGTCCCATAGAATTCAGGAACCCGCCGGTAACCTCAGTCATTACAGGCCCTGGATATCCTTCTCTTGCTTTTAGGCCAAAAGATTTGGTTATGACAGCGCCTGCTCCCTCTTGTGCGATGTACTTTAACATCGTTCCAGAGATTCCTAGAGTGCCTGAAGCCAAGATGAATGGATTTTTAAGTTCCAATTTACCTATTTGACTTGATATATTGATCTTTGCTGAATCCAATCAATGATCCTCTTTGAAATATTAGAGTGCTTATTGCTCTTTTTTAGATTAAATGATTGTGGGAGAATCAACAGAAAAGGTTTATTGATTCTGCTAAAATTATGTTTCAATTATGTCCTATGTATATATAGAGACATGGAGCTGATAAGTTGAAATCTACATTGGTAATTACGACTGTTGGAATATTTGCGCTTAACTCTAAAGGAAGCATTATCGAACGAAAATTTTTCTCAAAGGATCCTAAGAAGGCTGCAGATAGATATCGCCAACTTCGAAAAGGGGAAATTGTACCAGAGCTTTCTCAACTTCTCAAAGAACTCCAGAAGAATAATTATGATGAACTGCTTATCGAAGATAGAATTCTGGCTTCTAAAATATCAAAGATTAAAGATTTCAATTGCAAAGAATTCAATGAGTCAAGTGTAATTCAGAAATTTAGAGAAAAATTGGATGTAACTACAGTTAAACTGGGAAGATTTAGCGATCGTCAGGATTTTCAGGATTTCACAAGCAAGGTCACTCTTGCAATAGCAGAAGAAGCCATAACATCTGAGACCCAGAAGAAAGATCTACATGCAATTCAAGCAATTCGGACCCTCGATGATCTAGATAAGACGTTAAACCTTTTTTCTGGCAGAGTTCGCGAATGGTACGGATTACACTTTCCAGAACTAGAAAAACTGGTAGATAAACATGAAACATATGCCAGACTAGTATCTGACTTGGGAGATAGAGAAAATTATAAGATTGACAAACTTGAATCTGAAGGAATACCCGAACAAAAAGTTAAGTTGATATCTGAAAAAGCTGAGAATTCGATCGGGTATTCTGCTAATTCAAGCGATTTGGAAACGCTTCAAAGTCTCTCAAAAAATACCATCCAACTTTTTAAGCTCAGAAATGCAACTGAAGAATTTCTCGAAGAACTAATGAAAAAGATAGCTCCAAATTTAACAGCAATCCTTGGTCCACTTATGTCAGCCAGAATCATATCAATAGCTGGAAGCTTAGAAAGATTGGCTATGATGCCCTCTAGCACACTTCAAGTATTGGGAGCAGAAAAAGCTCTCTTTAGATCTCTTAAAACTGGTTCAAGACCACCAAAACATGGAATCATTTTCCAACATCAAGCATTACATACTGCTCCCAAATGGCAAAGGGGAAAGATAGCAAGAGTGCTGGCAAGTAAGCTTTCGATAGCAGCCCGAATAGATTCTTTTGGCGGTGAGTTCATAGGTGACCAACTAGTGGAATATATAGAAAAGAGAATTTTAGAAATCCAAAAAAAATACCCTTCCGCACCGAAGGTGAAAAAGAGATATGGTAGAAGTCGAGGTTCACGAACATGATATTTTTCCAAACGTATTCCTCGTGAAAACAAGAGGTCAAGAGAAACTTGCAACCAGAAACATGGTTCCTGGAACAAGTGTTTATGGGGAAGAATTAGTACAGCATAATGATATCGAATACAGGATCTGGGATCCGTACAGAAGTAAATTAGCTGCTGCAATAAAAAAAGGACTGCATGAGCTACCGATTAAACAAGGAGAAAGAATACTCTATCTTGGAGCAGCATCTGGAACTACCGTCAGTCATGTAAGCGATATAGCAGGAAACACAGGTGAAGTTTACGCTGTTGAGTTCTCGCAAAGAAGCATGCGAGATCTGATAGAGAAAGTATGCAGAAACCGTTCTAATGTTAGACCGATCTTAGCAGATGCGAGGGTACCCGCCGAATATAGATTACTTGTTCGTATTGTTGATTCAGTATATTCTGATGTGGCACAGCCTAATCAAGCCAACCTATTCTCAGATAATGCAGATGTATACCTTAAGGAAAAAGGAAGAGCAATCATTGTTATCAAGTCAAGAAGTATTGATGTTACACAAAGACCAACGGATATTTTCAAAAAGGAAATCAAAATACTTGAAAACTGCGGATTTCATGTATCTGAAGTCATCAGGCTTGAGCCATTCGATAAGGATCATGCCATGATAACATTAGGACGTTAAAGCGCGCGCTTCTCAAATTATGTTAAAACGTGTGCTTGCTAATTAATCATTATCATAAGCGTCATCGTCATCATCATCATTATCCTCTTGATCAATATCGTCATCTTCAGAATTAGTCAATCTCTCACCTTCAACTTAACTTACATTGAAGTCTTTAACTTCTTAGCCAGTGCAAGCCTGCTTAATAAGAAGACGGTTTGACAGGAATACCTCATCTTATGGATAGGTGTACTCAAATCCAGTAACCTGCGCACTCACTCAGGCTGCCTAACACAAATATGCAGTATGAAACTACCGCACAGAATCAGAGGTCCATACTTCACTGTCGGCTTATCACTCATG
>DAOUZW010000041.1 GCA_030671315.1 Candidatus Bathyarchaeota archaeon | reverse complement strand
TTTTCTGTGCACATAAATGCAAATGATGTTGCTACGTTCGGAGCGAAGCCAAAATGGTATCTGTGCTCAATAATGTTGCCGAAAGGATCTAGAAAGAATGTTCTGCGCGAGATCATGAAGCAGATTGATTCTGCATGTACCGAATTAGGGGTGACAGTAATAGGTGGTCATTGTGAGGTTACACCTTTTTTAAAGAGGCCAATACTTGTAGGATTCATGCTGGGTGAGACAAATCTCAATCGATATGTGACATCAGCAAGTGCTTCAGAGGGAAATGTGCTAATGTTGACTAAGACTGTGGGGATCGAAGGAACTGCGATTCTAGCAACTGACACAAAAAACATATTGAGAAAACATTTGAATAAAGGAGTAATAAAACGAGCCCAAAATCTTTATAAAAAAATTAGTATTGTCAAGGAGGCGCTCATGGCTATGGAAGTCGGTGGAGTAACTGCAATGCATGATCCTACCGAGGGTGGAATTCTATGTGGTATATGGGAATTGAGTGAGGCATCACATCTTGGAGTTAAGATTTACCAGAATAAAATTCCTATATCTTCTGAAACCAAGAGTATTTGTAAAATATTGAAAATCGATCCTTTTAGAATAATGAGTTCAGGTTCTCTTCTTATTGCAGCGAAGAACTCCTCCGCATCTAAAATCATTAAGGAATTATCTCGAAAACGGATTCCTATTTCAATTATTGGTGAATTCACAAAAAGAAAACATGGAAGAAAGCTTTTATCACTTGATGAAAGTGTCGTTGAATTGAAACCACCTTTTCCAGATGATGTTTATAAGGTGTTTTCTAAATTGAGATAAATGCTTAATCAACATTGGATATGATCAGATTGGTTCTTTTTAAATTTCGTTGGTTACTGATGGCCTCTATATCAGGCATAATTGCTTTGGCTCTAGCTCTCTATAGCATACAATTGCATCCTTCTCCCACTGTCTATGGAGAACAATTTATTTTGAATGAGTGGGCACCTATTCCATTCATACAGTTTAAACCAATTACTCTAATCTTTGTTTTTGTCTTTCTGTTCTATGCCTTTTTAGTTCAACATTTTGAGAATAAAATTGTGAAGCTGAACCGTGATATTCAGCTATTTCTATTTATTGTCGCCTTTTTGATGACAGTAGGCTCTCTTTACGAATTATTTTTTAATTTTACACTTTGGGGGGCTTTGATGTCAACAACCGGCGTTTCAAACCCAGATATTCTAATTAACAAATTTCCAAATCCGGAAACGGCTGTCTCACTTGTCTATGCAAGCAAATTGGTGATTTTGATCTTTGCTATGTCCTCATACTCTGTGTTTTTCTTACATAGACTCGATATGGCTCGACACTTTAGGTCTGATAGAGCGAATTAGAATGCTTTTTGATGAAGTTTATTTTACTTTCGATGATCTCTACCGTTTATATCCGTTAGAATGTACAAGAATAGTTGCTATTTAGAGTTCCCATAAGGGTGGTGCTATACGGTCGGTAAACCTGCAAAAATCAGAGATGACTTGATAAACCAAGTTTTACTCCGTCCGACCGTCTTCGAAGATGAGACACCGCTATCCCTAGAACATGTTCCAGGAACACTACCTCACAGAAAGAAACAATTAATCTTTCTAGCACAATTATTCAGGTCCCTCATTGAGAAACCTGGTTCAACAAGCCAGAGGGTTTTGATAACAGGTCCTGTAGGAACTGGAAAGACGGTAATGGCTCAACGATTTGGACTGGACCTAGTCAAAATCGCAAGAGACAGAAAAATAGGCCTGCGCTATATCCATGTTAACTGCCGCGAATGTAAGGGAAGTTTGTTCGCGGTTCTGAGAAAGGTAATGAATGAATTTGAAGAACAATTCCCAAAGAGAGGATTCTCATCAGAGGAACTATTGCAAGCAATAATGCGCATTTTGGATGAGAAGAATCTTTTCTTAATACTAGCTCTAGATGAACTTGAGGCTTTACTCGAGGCCGATAACTCGGCACTCTATGCTCTGACCAGAGTTCAAGAAGACAGAGCAACCTCTCCTGTACGCCTTTCACTAATATGTATGCTCAGAGAACTAAAATATCTAGAACTTCTTGATAGAAGTACAGTAAGCACACTACAACAGAATTTGATCGAATTAAATCCCTATGTATCCAACGAACTCTTCACTATTCTGAAAGATCGCGTAACTCTAGCGTTCAAAGAAGGGGCAGTCCAAGACGAAACAATAGAATTGGCGGCTGATATAGCCTCATCAAGCGGTGATGCACGGTATGCCATAGAACTTCTTTGGAGGGCTGGAAAATACGCCGACTACGATGATAGTAAAGATGTCAAGCCTGAATATGTCAGGAAAGCCGCTGGGACCGTATATCCAACCCTGAGAGACGAGTACTTGAGAACTCTTTCTCTAAATGAAAAACTGTTTCTCCTTGCTCTATCAAGATATCTTGAAGATAATAACGCGGCCTACGCAAGTATGGGTGAAATTGAAGAAGCCTACAAGGTCGTCTGTGAAGAATACAATTCTCAACCTAGAGCTCACACACAATTTTGGAAGTACATGAGGCTCTTGAGTGCAACAGGATTGATCTCAACAAAACTCTCAAGCAAAGGTACCAAAGGAAGAACAACCCTGATAGGCTTATCCTCAATATCTGCTTCAACAATGAAGAAATGTATTGAAGCTGCTCTGGAAGTGTTCTCCACAGATGTCGCTAGAAACAGACGTACCACTTGATGAGATTCTTTCTTGTCGAGGAAAGACCAGAATTCTTATGCTCCTCTCAGAAGCAAGAGAACTGAACATAACAGAAATAGCAAAAAATGTTGGGTTAAACCACTCCACGATAAATAATCATCTAACACAATTAGAAAAAACAGGGCTTATTACTGAAAAGAGATTCGGCAGAATCAGAATCTATAAGTACTGTGAAGAAGACCCAAGAGCACAAGCAATAAAAAACCTCATCAAAGTCTGGAATGATCAGAATAAGAAAAGGATGTAAAGAATTGTCTAAACAGCCCGGCAAGTTTAAAATGGTTGACATTTCGCAAAAAGACGCTGTCGAAAGAGAAGCCACAGCTATCGGCAAACTAAAACTGAGAAATGAAACCGCCAAGAAGCTAAGAGAAGGTAAAATCGAAAAAGGAGATCCTATATCGATTTCTGAGGTAGCCGCTACGCTGGCTACTAAAAATACTAGTCAACTTATTCCAATGTGTCATAACATACCGATTTCTAAAGTTGAGACGGCAACACGATTCGGTGATGATTATGTTGAAGTTGAAGTTCGTGTCAAAGCAATCGCTAAAACTGGTGTTGAAATGGAAGCTCTCACAGCCGCTTCAATATATCTATTAAATGTCTGGGATATGGTCAAAAAACTAGAAAAAGATCGTAATGGTCAATATCCAGATACTTGGATAGAATACATTAAAGTGAAGGAGAAGCTGAAGGCCACTAAGTGATGAGCAAGACATCAAGACTCCATCGAAAAGGAGCCGGAAAAAGTAAAGGGATCCTTATAATCACATGCAGTTCCTCAAGAGCTGCCCTAGCAAATTCTGGAAAAGAATTTTCGGATCCATCCGGAGAAATGATTGAGAAGATGTTGAAAGAGAATGGGCATCATGTTTATGAAAGAAAACTGATACCCGATGAAAGTGAAACAATTAATGCCATATTAATTGAAGCACTTCAAAAAGATGTTATAGATACAATAATCGTGACTGGTGGTACAGGCATATCGGAGAAGGATGTAACCATAGAAGTGGCCCAGAAGCTTATTGAAAAGGAGCTTCCAGGATTTGGTGAAATCTTCAGAAAAATAAGCTATGATGAAATAGGTCCAGCAGCTATTTTGACTAGAGCGATGGCTGGTATAGCTTCAAATAAACCAATATTCTGCATTCCTGGCTCACCAGATGCGGTAAAGAGATCACTTGATAAGCTAGTTCTGCCTGAACTTCCGCATATCCTGAAGCATGCACAAGGTTGCTGAATCCAAGCTTGACTGCTGACAAATATGGTCGCCCAATAGTAAATTTTAGGATCTCATTAACTCAAGAATGCGACCTAGCATGCTTCTATTGCCATCGGGAAGGACAAGAACATTCACATTCTAATGATCTTATGACGCCTGATGAGATTGTTAAAATAGTGAAAATTGGAACTGAATTTGGAATAAAAAAGGTCAAATTAACTGGTGGTGAGCCACTAACCAGAAAGGACCTGAGTGAAATAGTACAACGTCTCTCTTCTCTATCTCAGATTGATGAGATCTCTCTTGTTACAAATGCTCGACAACTATCATTGAATAGAGCTGTTGAACTCAGACTATCAGGACTAAACAGAATAAACGTCAATCTTCCATCGGTAAACAAAGATACCTATAAAAAAATTGTTGGAAAGGATCTTGAACCCGCTTTAGCAGGTATAACTTCAGCCATGGAAGCGAAAATAAATCCAGTTAAAATCAATATGGTCCTCTTGAAAGGATTGAATTCTGATGATGTTAAATCAATGATGCATTTCGCAGAAGGTATTGGTGGAATTCTGCAAATTATTGAGCTCGAACCTCTCAAGAAAGCTGAAGAGTTTTATAAACAATATCATTATCCACTCGATGACCTCGAAAAAGAGTTCTCCGCAAAGGCTAGTAACGTTAGAGTAAGGAAGTCTATGCAAAATAGGAAAGTCTACACGCTGGGAAACCTGAAAGTAGAAATTGTTAAACCTGTTGAAAATTCTGATTTTTGCATGCACTGTACGAAACTCAGGTTAACAAGTCATGGAAAACTAAAGCCTTGTCTAATGAACCAAGAAACAATCGATGTTATAACTCCAATCAGACGTGGGGATCATCCAGAAGTTGTACAAGGTCTTTTCAGAAAAGCGATAGGCCATAGGAAACCCTATTACACAAGTATCGGAATTCCAGCTATCGAATAATCCTTTCCAAAGAATCGAGTTCCTATCTCGATCTTTAACGAATACTAATCATACATGTGAATAATAGAATCGAACAAACTCATCTTCAATATGATCTATCCTGGCAAATCCAAACCGAACTAATTGGATTGTGTTATTAGGTTTTTCATCAAACATTGGTTCTACTAATCCAGATAGCCTTTTTGCATCAGGCATTATGATCTCGGATTTGATATTGCCTTCTAGAGGTAGCCAATGAATTAGTGGGGCGCCAAGTTTTTTAGCTTCATTATGGTCTTTGCTATGAAACTTGGTACAAACTGTTTTTTCATCTGAACTTGCGTATTCTATATTGAAAAGTCCTATTAAACGAGTATGACCTTTCGTACAGATTTCATGATCCTTTTTTGAGATCAATAATTTTACAGAATTATTTTTAGGTATGATTTTGAGTGTACGGAAACCTTTGGATTTATCATTTGGATTTAAAAGTGGATTCGCGATTTGTGGTTCATTAACGCCTTTGATAATGAGCTCTATCGGATCATCAATGAAGAAGTATCTGTTTGAAGTTGGATCTATGATTTTACGATTTAGTGCGAAAATATTCTCCCAACTCAGTGTTGCGTCTACTGGTCTTGGACCTACTTCATAAGCAATTGTTCGCAAAGCATCAGGAGTTATTCCTCTCCTTCTCAAGGCAACTAGAGTCGCAAGTCGAGGGTCATCTAAACCATCTACGGTTTTTTCATTGATCATAATCATTATTTTGGATTTGCTTAACGTTGTTCCTTCAACTTTTAGTCGACCATAGTGGATTGACTCTGGATATATCCAAGAAAGATGCTTGTACAAGTAGAGCTGCCTATCCCTGTTAGTTAGATGCTCTTTACCTCTGATAATGTGGGTAATACCTAGAAGGTGGTCATCAATTCCTGCCGAAAAATTGTATAGAGGCCAGACTGGATACTTTTCACCTACCCTTGGGTGTGGAGTCTTTTTCATATCAATTATCCTTAGCGCAGGCCAATCTCTAATGGCAGGATTGGGGTGATCTATTTCTGTTTTAATTCTGACAACTGCCTCGCCTTCATGATATCCGCCATCAAGCATTTTATCCCATCGTGATAAGTTGTCAATTGTAGACAATGTTCTACATTCACAATTTTTCTTGGCAAGTATTTTTTCTCTGAATTTTTCGGGTTCACATGTACAGACATAAGCTCCACCAATTTCAAGCAGTTTTCTAGCATGTTCATAATAGATTTGAATTCGATCGCTTTGAATATATTCAGAGTTCCATTTGCATTTCAACCATCTCAAATCATCTCTGATCATATCATAAAATTCTAGTGAAGATTTCTTTAGACGAGGGTCAGTATCTTCGAATCTAAGAATAAAATCTCCATTGTACATTTTTGCGTAGTCATGAGAAAGTACTATTGCTCTAACGGAACCAAGATGTAATGCACAGTCTGGATTTGGTGAGAATCGTGTAACAATCTTTTTGAAGTTTTTAACATTTTTCAGGGGTGGAAGAGTCTTTTGCTGTTTTTCCTTAGTAACTTGTATTGAATCTGGCCATTTTTCTGTTAAAAGCGACATTTGTTCTTCGACGGTAAGTTGATTTATTTCAAAAACGATAGTTGACACAAATTCTTTCAATTCTTTAGCCTTTTTTCTTAACTCAGCTCTTTCTCCTAAAACTCTTCCAAGGACAACACCAACATTAGCTTCTCCTTCGTGAGATGTTGCATTGATAAGTGAGTGCTTCCTGATGATCTCTCCAATTTCATCTGTAAAACTCAAAATAATCACAATAGGTCTCTTTTAATTCCGATATCGAAACTGATTATGAATCATATATGATTTAAAGAGTCAATTGCTTCATTTGCCTATATTGGAATTGCTGTCTTTTGATTTAACTGTTCAAACTTAAATTTGCAGTTTAGGTATATCAATATAATGAATATAATTTCTCCACCTAACGAAAGTGTTGAGATTGCGAAAAATAATAATAAAAATTTCCTTTGCATTTGTGTTATTGAATTTTCTTTTTAACTTCAGTAATTGTTTGGGAGAAGAAAAGTCAATTTTAAACAATGGAGATTTTGAAGCTGGTAGATTGAGGACATGGGGTGTAGAGGGCCCGGCCAAAGTTGTTGAAACATATGTCGTTTGGGGAGAAATTTCGGAGATGGAAGACGCAACTGATTTCCCAGCTGCTGCACCTCACTCTGGGGAATATTTTCTAGTTCTTGGAGATGATAGCGATCCAGGAACAATATCGCAAAGTGTTAAAATTCATGAAAATGCAACTCGGGCTGTAATATCGTTCTGGTATTCTTGTACTCCAACTACAGGTTCGAAATTGAGTTTCTGGATAAATGACGAGGAAGGAATGCCTTTGAGGACTGTGAACTTTATTGGAACAATGGCTTGGAAAGAATTCACATATGGTATCGAATCCAAATATTTTGGCCAAAAATTAACAATTGGATTTCAAGGTGAAGGTATCACAAATTATCAAGCGATGGCTGAGGATCGTATGACGTATGAGTGTTTGACACTTCTTGATGACGTCTCTTTAATTGTTGATGAGCCGATTTCGCCACCAACTCCAACTACAACAACTACCTCCACCAAGATCACGACAACAACACCTATGACTGAAACTCCTCAATCCAGAACTGGGCCTCCAATAGAATTATTCTTGAAAGCGCCAGGTCCTTTCGAAATAGCTATTATTCTATTTGTATCTTGGACTCCAATCACGATAGCCGTATTATATCGCTCGAGGAAGATTCGTGGACAAAAAAAATACGCGTCAAAAAACAATAACTAGTTGTATCAATTTGTTTTTGGATTGTAGATTGTATCTCTAAATCAAATTATTTCTAATTAGTTCTTCTGTAGTTGGTCTAGGTATTTTTAGCAGATCTAGACTTTCAAGTGTTGTTATGTGGCTTTTCTCGGAAGGTGATGCACATGCGTCGCATGGTACTATGAGTTCATATCCTAATTCAAATGCGTCAAGAACTGTTTTCAATAAACAGAATTCAGTTCTTACTCCCGTAATAATTAATTTTTTAACTTTTTTTTGTCTGAGGGTGAAGTCGAGGTCGCTTCCAAAGAAGCCGCTCATCATTC
>DAOUZW010000105.1 GCA_030671315.1 Candidatus Bathyarchaeota archaeon | reverse complement strand
AAATGATGCCGTGAAGACAAAGGGAGCTTCAATTTTTTCTGGAGATTTCCTTTCAAATCCAAGTAGGTTAACATTTACTGATATTTGCAATTGTGATGGGAGAGATGTATCGATCCCCCATAATCTTTCTCCAGATACTTGAGTTATCAATACTTTTACGTTGGACATCTTATTTTCTCCATACTAATTATTGATATTAATTATAAGGATTGAGTTTTTGATTTTACACGTTTACGTTTTTTCTTAGGCATCTTCTCTATTACAAGTTTTTCCCCAAGTATTTTTGCCAGTAGAGGTTGCCCTTCTTTGAATGGGAAACTTGAGTCATCAGTGAATTTTATAGGCAAATATATTCTTGGTGAGCGATATATTGCATTACCATGGTTGTCCTTTTTTCTTACTATTGTTAATTTGACAAGTAATTTGTTTACCATTTTCGTAGCCAATAACTATGTTAGTTTCAAATATAAAAGTTTCTAATAAATGTAGGTTATAGGAGGTATTAAAAAAGAACTTGTCTTTGCAGAAAACTTTTCATAGTATGAATAATTCCAATATTTCGAACAGGATATGCTTCCTGGGGTATGATTTACATAATATAGATTAACGATTGAGGAGATGAGTGCAAATATTGAGTCCTAGACAAATTTTCTCTGCGGTACTTTTGATTATTATCATAGTGGTAATACTCTATCCAGCTACAGCTATAGGAACTGTACGGTTAAACGCTCAATACAGGCAGGCGATAATTTACCAAGAAATACCGGGAGAAGAAGGGCCTCTTGAAATAACAGGAGTAACAAATCTGGAAGTGTCGTTTTCTGATGTAGAAATACATCTTGCCAATGCAGAAAACGATACTGGATGGTTACCAATAAGTTATCAAACAGATAGCATAGATCTTATCGGAAATACGGGTAAATCTAACACAATTCTGCTGACTCCAACAATTCCAGTTGGAGAATATGATATTATAGGATTAACATTCTCAGATACTTTTGCTACATTCAATGGAACAACTGTCAAAGTGGAAACTATCCCACAATTTGTTGTAATCAGCTATCCGTTTGCAGTAAAGTCTGGCTCGGAGACAGAATTAAAGCTGGAAATCGTTGCAGACTATAGAGGTCTCAATAATTCTAAGAAGGTATTCTTTGAAGTAAATCCTATACATGACTAGATGTTTCATTAATCGTTCATGAATTAGATAATAACGTTTGGAGTATTGATAACATGTGTGTTTTAGGAAAAGATAAGCTGCTTGAATTAATTGAAACATCCAAAATAGTATATCCGTTTGACCATAATTTGCTAGATGGAGATGGCTATATTTTAACGGTTAAAGATGAGACCACTCTCCATTATCTGGAGCATAAGAATCTCATTTCTTATGAAATCGTTTTTACACCGCCAAATCTCATAGCACACCTTACTGCTAAGAGCCGTTATGGCCGAATGGGTCTATCCTTCCTTAATGCGGCCAAAGTTCACAGTGGATTCATAGGCAGACTAGCACTTGAACTCGTTAACCTAAGCAATGATAGACAACCCATACCCATCAAAAGAGGTGACCCGCTTATGCATATGGAATATATTACGAGAGATGGAAAGGCATCCCCGTATCTAGGTCCATACCAATTTCAGTATATGAGCCAAGAAGAAGTAGCAATATACAAATCTCTAATAGAGAACAAATATTCTGACCTATTTGATTCGAATGTCCTTGAGAGAATGACCAAGGATCGTATCGGTGGTATTTGAAATCAGTTAGGCGCACGCTTAGTGTTCATAAGACGCTTACCCGCATAACGAGAAACGATGACCAAAGAAATCAGAACAATAATGCTGGTAAGCATAATAATTGAATATCTGTTTGATGAGTTCTCATATATTACGGAATGATCAACTATAACGCCTTGGCCGGGAATCGAGACAGTTGCGTAGGTATCTGTGTAACTATAGAATTCCACTCCTGTGCGTAGATCAGATGCATTTTCGCTTTTTATCTGAACTCGCAGGTCTAATATTGTCCTGGTAGGCAAATTCCAGGATGTTGTAAATGAATTTTCGTCAAAATATTTGCCCCATGAAGTAAAATTAGTCGAGAAATGGTCGAGGTTGAATGTTGATACATTACCTGCAATGTTCATTGCCATTGAAGTTGTTATTGGCGTATAGAAGGGCGAGAAATAATTTACGTTTGATTGATTAGCTACTTCATGACTTGGGTCTGATTGATTAGCTAATTCATAGATTGCAGGCCGAAGGTATTCTTCACCAACAAGATTGTAACTTAGGTTGCCGACCTTAAGATCAGATATTACTTTGAAAGGTATCCAACTCAAATCTGTCGATATCACATCATTCTCTACAGATGAAATACCATCCAATTCGAAAGTGGCGCTTACATTAAGCCAAGAATCATTCGATTTTACATAAATAGAAAGAGATGAAATCTTCAAAGGTTCTTGCGCCTGAACATTCAAAGCATCTTCAAAAGCGGATTTAGCTATGTTAAGTTCAGATCCTGAAATATTAGTATCAATTTCTGGGAATTTAGTTATGTTTTGGTAAAGTATAGACTCAATCAGGACCTTTGCTTCTCCATCGTCAATTTCTACTTCTAGACTCGATCCTGATGCATAATTCAAGTTGCTACCTGTTACAAGAAGAATTAATAAAATATTAAAAAGGTAAACTCGTATTAGGTTTTTCAATTCTATATTTCTCCAGACAACTAAAAAATCATGATATTTAATTGATCATAGCACTTTTGTTCCTACAGGAACTTCATCAGGTACATTCAACCAAATAGGTTTACTATTGTCATCTGCCGCAAGAAGCATTCCCTTAGATTCAGTTCCAGCTATAACTTTAGGTTCAAGATTTGTTAAAACGATAAAATTTTTATTAATAAAATATTCAGGATCGTAAGTCTCTCCTCCACCAGCTACAATTTGGTTTTGAGAAGAGCCCAAATCGACTTTCAATCTGAAAAGTTTCTTACTGCCTTCTATTCTCTCGGATTGCATCACTTTACCTACTCTGAGGTCCAATCTCTCAAATTCTTTGAAGGTTATTGGCATACGCAATCTCCTTTTTATTCCTCTTTTTGAGTTACAATCAAGAATAAAGCTATTTTGAAATCTCATGCAATATGAGTAGAATTCCGTATGAAAATAGAAGTAAAATAGCTGGAATTGAGGGTAAAAGATAGAATATGAATTGAGTTTTTCTTGGAAGAATTAGGAATAAACCATAAACGAAAACAAACCAGAAAACTGGAAGTAACTTAGATTTACAGTTTTTTTTGTGCATACAATCATAAATCAAGTAGATAGAGACGGGTATGGCAATAGGATATATGAATGGATTAGCAATAACCGAAATATTCTCCACTGCATCTGAATGTATTGGGAATGGTACATGATTGATTAACCATCCAAACGGTAAGGATGCAGATGAGTGAGGGGAATCTAGTGTTAGATGCCAATTAAAAGAGAACATGAATGTTCCAACGAATGATGATGGATCATGGATTATGGCAGGAAGTAGGCATAGCATAAAGACTCCTATTGCTATGGTGATAATTTTAACAATTTCATGGATTTTTTTTGAATAAATTAAATATGCGATTATTGCAATAACTGCAAAAGCCCCTGATAACTTTACACTGCAAGCTAAACCCAAGGCGATAGCCGAGAAAGAATATTTGTTATATGCTAATGCTAAAAATGCTAAAACTACAAACAGAGCTAAAAATACATCTAACATGGCTATTCTTGACATGACATGTACCATTGGATCAAAAATTAGAAAAATAGAAGCCATTATCGCAGTTGGATTATCGAAGACTTTCTTTCCAAAAAGATATAGTGATGGAACCATTATGCTTCCAGCAATTACAGCAGCGATTCGCCATCCAAAGGAATTGTAACCAAAAAGAGCTATTCCTATTCCGATAATTAATTTCCCTAAAGGTGGATGAACATAATTGGGATCCGCTTCAAGATTAAGTAATGAGTTTGCAGCAGGTGCATAATATACCTCATCAACCATGAAACCTGTGGGGGTATTAAAATTCATTAAACGAATTGTTAATGCAAATATGAAAAGTACAAGTGATGTTATAAGAGTTGAATTTTTTTTAAAAAAGGAGAATATAGTGGCGCGAGAAATGGGCGCTAGAGATCGCGTCTGTTGCCACTGTATTTGCCTCATTAGCATATTGCCAACGATTGAGAGTGGGAGATAAAATCTCTCCTACTTGTAGAGGTCTTCGGCTTGTTTGTTAAGGCTTAATCTTTTTAGGGTATCTTTTGTTGGGATTCCTGTTGTTTTGTCCCATCCTCTTAGTTCATAGTATTTGTCCTTTAACATTTCAAGTTCATCTTTGGGCGAATACATTCCTTTGGATGGGCCATCTGGGATGGGTTCAGACATGAATCTTATTGCTTGAACGTCATGCTCCCTTCGAACTTTCTCACGGCAGTTGAATGATCTTTCAACGTTCCATATTCTGTCTGTGATGTCAACTAGTTCGGGGAGTTTCAAGTTCATTCCTGTAACGACATTGATCATGTTTAGATGATCGTTTGTGACTTCTGTGAGGCCGTATATGCCTTCAGTCATTCTGCAAACACACATAGAATCTTGTAACGTTGTTGTTCGTTGAGTACCGATAGCATATTCTGGTTTTCCTTCAAGTATCTTCCTGTCAGATTTTCCTATTCTTTCTGCTGTTGGTCTTCCGTCTTGGTGACTTCCGCCTCTTGTTGAAGTTGCCATTCCAAGACAATATCCTTTCATTCCTCTTGGAGAATGTCCAGCGTTTTCGATATCCTTTATGGTTATTGCGTATTTCTCAGATCCTTTTCCTATCTTCTTGGCAGCTCTAGCCGCTCCTTCTGCAAGTAGATCACCTACTCCTTCACGAGTGCCAAACTTATGCATCATTTGGATTAGTGCTTCTTGATTTCCAA
>DAOUZW010000188.1 GCA_030671315.1 Candidatus Bathyarchaeota archaeon | reverse complement strand
CCTCGTGGCATGCAGTGGAGAGGCAATTCACCTTACTCAAATATGTTTTCAGGGCAGGGACAAGGCTTCTACTCACAGCAATCGCAGCAAGTCCAGCCTATAACGTATCAGCAATCTACAATGCTGGGTTTTACACATATGAATTGTATTCATTATAGTAATGGATTCTGTGCACTCAGCAATATGCCGGTAGATCCTAACGGAACAGCATGCCAGAGGTTTATGGCGAGATAAGATACGTCAATCTAATTTGATTGAGCACGTGCTAGACTATCGGGCCTCTTGTGTATATCTCTAGGGTCTCCGTATATCCGGTTAATTCAGCTTTAGTCAATTTGCCTTTAGCCACCTCGATTAGAGAATTGAAGATTTTTTTTCCAGAATTTTCTATCGACTCGGTCTCTTCAAGAATGCCACTTACATCGAGATCTATGTGTTCTTTCATTTTCTGACAGGTCTGGCGGTTCGCGGAGATCTTTATGACTGGTATTATTGGAAATCCTTGAGGAGCACCTCGACCTGTTGTAAATAAAATGATTTGTGAGCCTGCGGCAGCTAATCCTGGAAGTACATGCATTTCTGAACCTGGTGTATCCATGAAATGTAATCCTTTTCTCTTCGGTTTTTCACCATAATCCAAAACGCTTTGAATTGTGCTCTTTCCTGCTTTACAGATTGCTCCAAGAGATTTTTCTTCAATGGTTGTTATGCCTCCCTTGATATTGCCCGGGGTTGGCTGGCTTCCACGCATATCAACGCCAACAGACTTGGCTCGAGATTCCATCTGCTCAACTATCTCTACAATCTTCTTGGCTACTTTAGGATCTGCAGTCCTTTTGGCTAGTAAATGTTCGGCTCCCATCATCTCAGTTGTTTCTGCGGCGATGACGGTGGAGTTCTCCTTGACCAGTAGGTCAGTAGTAATTCCAACAGCAGGATTAGAAGCGAGTCCTGATGTTGCATCTGACGCTCCACATTTTAGACCTATAATCAATTTATCAAATTGAGTATTGGTTCTTTTTTGATTTTGGGTTTCAGAAACCATGTCTTCAGCTAATTTTGTGCCTTTCTCAACTGAATTGGTGAATCCGCCTAGGTCTTGAATTATAATTCTCTCTGTTCTTTTACCTGTCTTAGCTATCTCCTTCTCAACGGTCTCAGATGAGATTGATTCACAGCCGAGGCTTACTATCAAAGCTGATGCGACGTTAGGGTTTCTGCCGAATCCGATCAATGTTCTTGAAATAATTTTGAGATCAGGCTCGAGCTGACAACATCCTTGATGATGTAAAAGTGGTGTTGTTCCTTTTACTCGATTTGCTATTTTACGAGTTACTTCGTTAGCACATCCAACAGTAGGAATTAAAGCTACATAATTCCTAACACCAAACGTTCCGTCTGACCTTTCGTATCCAGAAAAATCTAGTGACAAAGATTTCACGCTATGGTCTTCTTTGATAAATCGCCTCGACCTCTAGTGCTTTCCACGTTATGGACGTGCACAAGCTTTCCTACATCTATGTCTTCGGTGGCTTTCCCAATGAATTCTCCATATTTCACAATATCTTGACCTTTAGTTATTGGTTTAATAGCAAATTTATGTCCCAAAGGTATTGAATCAGCGATTTCGATCTCCCTCGACTCTCCACTCATAACCAACTCTATTTTTTCTTGTAATGGAATATCCTTTACCGCTGTGGCCACATTATCATTATCATGCATAACTATTGCATATCTATTCAAATTCATTCAACTATTTCAACTTGAAATAAAACATTCAATTTGTGCGTGCTTAGAGTGCACTGAAGAAAGTATTTTGGGAATAGTTGATTTTATTTTGTTTTCTCATAAGGGATCATGCATAGAAGTTTTAGAGTTTTAATCCCATTATTTCTTGTTTGATGCGTTTCATTTGGTGGGATGAATAAACAATCGCCTTCTTTGATTTTCTTTTCATCTTTGCCACCGGTTGTTAACCCCTCTCCTTCCAAGACAAAAATTTCATGTTCCCAAGGATGGTCATGAAGTGGACTGAACCCTTCTGGCTCTATCTCTATAAATCTCATAGCAAAGTTATTGGCCCCCATTTCTTTTGATATCAACCATCTCATCTTCACTCCACTAGCATCTTTTCCGACTTCCTTTGGTTCCACATCCATGTAATTCAAAATTTTCATAGAAATCATCTTTTAATCTTAGATATTCTAATTGTTCGTTAATGTAACTATAAAGATATAAATTTGTTCTATTTTTTAACTTTCAGAACCTTCGCATGCGCGTCATGATGTTGCTGGCGGAGGATAGATAAATCCCTCTTTAGCTAACAATCTTAGTGATTGCTGAGACTTCGATATTCTACATTCGGCATTTTCCTTTAATTCCTTGTAACTGATTTTGATTCTGGCGAATCCTGTCTTAATAGCAGCTTCTCCTACGGCGGCGGCTACTCTTGGATATAGACTTGAGTCCATCATTGTAGGTAATATGTGATCTTCCCTTATGCCTTGTTCTTCAGCTAGCTTTGCTATTTCATGAGCTGCTGCTAACAACATTTCTGTATTTATTCCTCTCGCTCG
>DAOUZW010000139.1 GCA_030671315.1 Candidatus Bathyarchaeota archaeon | reverse complement strand
GAATAGACCCGACATCCTCGACCCATCTGTACTCAGACCAGGAAGATTTGATCGTTTAATTTATGTTCCTCAACCAAACAGTGAAGCTCGACTAAAAATACTGGAAATATATGTAAAAAACATGCCTATTGCAAAAGACGTTGATTTGACTCGTCTATCCACACTGGCAAAGAACTATTCAGGTGCTGACATTGAAGCTCTCTGCCGAGAAGCTGCTCTAAACGCTCTACGTAAAGATGAAAATGCAAAAGAAGTCACATTCAAAGATTTCAAAGAATCCCTAAAAAAGGTTGGTCCCAGCGTTTCTCCAAATATGGAAGAATGGTACAAAAACTTCCTGAAACAAGCAAGAAAAGCAGAAAAACCCACAACACCAATAACTTTATTTTTTCGGTGATGAGAATGCTTAGAAAAACTTGGAGACCTGACTTGATACATACTGATCTAATCCAGATTCTGGAAAGAAAAGGATCATTGACTGATTCAGAACTCTATGGTTTCCTCAAAGAAGACTATGGAGATCTTGAATTTGGAGAATTGAACAGAACGTTAATGAGATTGGAAATCTGGGGGAGAATATATGTTTCTTCAATAACCAAAGATAAGAGACGAATCGAATTAGTAGAAAAAGTCCATTAAAGAAAATGATTTGAAACACAAAGTGCCGACGAAAATTCAATTTGTGGATGGCTGATTACTATCGGGGTCAAATTAAGAACGATCGTTTCTAAAAGACCTGTCCAGCTTGAAAGTTTGCGAGGAAAATCCATAGCAATTGATGCTCTTAATGCAATATATCAATTTCTCTCCATAATAAGGAAACCAGATGGAGCTTTGCTCAAAGATAGAAGTGGAAGGATAACAAGCCATCTTAGTGGATTGCTTTATCGAAATTCCAATCTAATTGAGAAAGGAATAAAACCCATCTATGTGTTCGATGGGAAACCACCTCATCTCAAGAAAACGGAGATTCTCCGCAGAAAGGAAATCAGAACAAAGGCACGAATAAAGTATAAGGACGCACTGGAAAAAGGAGACATCAAAAGAGCAAAGACCTATGCTCAAGCCACCTCTAAGCTTGAAGATTATATGATTGATGATTCCAAAATCCTACTAACCTTGATGGGTATACCTTGGGTTCAAGCCCCCTCAGAGGGCGAGGCACAAGCAGCTCATATAACCCGAAGTGGAAATTCAGATTATTGTGGCAGTCAAGATTATGATTCACTGCTTTTTGGAGCGCCAAGACTTATACGGAATATGACAATCACGGGTAAAAGAAAACTTCCAAGAAGAAAGGCTTATGTCGAAGTGATCCCAGAAATCATAGAATTAGGAAAACTATTGGAAAAATTAGAAATCACTCGCGAGCAACTAGTAGATATTGGAATATTGTTGGGAACAGACTTCAATCCGAAAGGATTTAAGGGAATAGGACCAAAACGAGCATTGAAATTAATAAGAAAATTTGGAAGCTTTGAAAAAATCTCTAAGTCGATGGATTTAGAGTCTTCTTTTGATATACAACAAATACGAGAAATCTTTCTCAATCCAAAAGTTAATGATGAATACCAAATCAAATGGGGAATCCCAGATAATGAAGGAACTCTGAAGTTCCTTTGTGAACAGAGATCTTTCTCTGAAAATCGTGTGAAGAAAGCATTAAGTCGACTTACTGAAGGCTTGAGTGAGATCAAGCGAAATGTCACTCTCGAAACTTTTTTTTAATTGACTTTTGAAACATCATTGGTCATAGATGATTAAGCTTTATGGCCATGTTTTCCGATTAACGGCACAAAAGCGACTCCACCTAAGTCTTCTTTGTAAATCTTCTCGCCTATCTTCCTAATGCGAAAAAGTGTTTGAAAACTAAATCGTTCTCCGACGGGGATAACCATTATTCCTCCGCTCTTGAGTTGTCTTATCAATGGTTCTGGGATTCTTGGTGCAGCAGCAGTGACTAATATTCGATCGTATGGTGCCTCTTCCTCAAATCCTTCTGATCCATCCCTGCAGATAACAGTTATTCGATCTTCATATCCATTTTTTCTAATATTCTGCCTTGCGAACTCTGCAAGTTCCGGTAGTATTTCCAGAGTGTAAATGTGTCCCGCATTATCTTCACTTGATGTATCTAGTGATATCATATCAGCTATGGTAGAGGCATGCCAACCTGATCCTGAGCCTATCTCCAGAACTTTTTGTCCCGGTTCGAGCTTCAACGATTCATCCATAATGCAGACCATGTTTCGCCCGGTTATCGAATTCGATCAACCGTGAGGCGCTGATATTGTCTGGCCTTGTCTAATTGAAAGAGGTGAATCTATTGCTGCATGCTTTTTTGCTTGTTGTGGGAGAAAATCTATCCTAGAGACTTTGGTCAAGGCTTGTATGACTCTAGGCGACCGAAGATATCCTCTTCTAACCAGATTATTAATCAGCTCATTCCATTGCTCTTTCTGATCCAATGAGTCCTTCATCTCCAAGTTAGAATCTGTAACAAAGCCATTTAAGGCTTAGGTCTCATCTTCCTAGTCTTCACTTGATTGATGCTTTGAATCTTGCTTGGATATACTCGAAAAAGAAATTCTCTATTGAAAAGGATAAAAAGTTTGATCCGGATTCACTTTCCTATACCTGGCTGTATAGTAAGCAAAAAGCTGAAGGGGTATTACGTACGGGATAGGTGAGAACATGGGTGGTATTTCCTTTGGGCATTCGATGTAGTCATCTACCATTGATTCAATCTCTTTATCTCCTTCTTCTATTATGGCTATGACAGAAGCCCCTCTGGCTTTCATTTCCATAATATTCCCCAATATCTTCTTGCGAGTTTCGTCTTTGGGACATATGAATACTGTTGGAAAACCTTTTTCGATCAGACTTATAGGTCCATGTTTACTTTCTCCAGCTGGATACGCAATTGATGGTACATGAGCGATTTCCATCATTCTGAGACTTCCTTCCAAAGCAGTTGCTGAACTTATCCCTCTCCCTAAGAAAAAGAAACAAGATTTTCTATGATATTTCTTAGCAATAAGCTTGATCCTGTTCCTTTGAGATCTCAGGATATTCTCTACGACAAATGGGAGCTGCCCAAGTCTTTCTTCTATTCCTTCAATTTCATTGTGTGATATTTTTCCCCTTTTCTTTCCAAGTTTCACCGCAATTTGTAGAAGTACAGAGAGCTGAGATGTGAAGTTTTTTGTTGAAACAACTCCAATATCTGGGCCTGATTGTTGACAGATATAAATCCGTGATATTCTGGTCAACGTCGATCCGAGAACATTGGTCAATCCCAAAATAGTAGCCGCATGATTTCTCGCATGATCAACAGCAGACAATATATCTTTCTCTTCACCATTTTGACTTACAGCCAAAATTGTGCTGTCAATGTTGATTGCCTTACCATGTTGTTCAACAAACTCAGATGAAATGACTGGATGAGTAGGTAAGAAAGCAAGCTTAGAAAACATATAGGCTGCAGCTAGGCAGCAATGATAAGACGTTCCATGAGATACCAAGAAAACCTCTTTTGCGCGATCCAGAAACGTTGTCATTAATTCCAAATATTGTTCTTGAAGTCTGAGAGAATTCTTGAGTGTATCAGGCTGTTCATGAATTTCTCTCAGAAAGAAATGAGCAAACCCTTTTCTTTTCGCGTCAGCAATAGTCCATTCAACATCTTTAATTCCTCTTGAAATAGACTTTCCATTCTGAATCTTTCTGATTTCATATCCCTTATCTTTCAAAATGACTAATTCTCCTTTTTTGACTTCAACAACTTTTCTTGACAGCGGCAAGAAAGCGGAGAGATCTGACGTGCAGTAAATTCCTTTTTTG
>DAOUZW010000126.1 GCA_030671315.1 Candidatus Bathyarchaeota archaeon | reverse complement strand
TGCAGTAATCATCTTCAATTCTGTGTGTTTTCTATAACATTCTGTAACATTTTTTGATTTTGTTCTTATTTAGTTCGATGCAGAGTTTACAAAAAATCTGAGTTGTGTCAATGTTAGAGTCTTTATCCGCAGCTATCTCCGCAGCAATTTGACGAGCATTAATCTTTAGTTTAGATATGGAATTAAGTTTTGCAGAATCTTTTAATCCTCTTTTTAAGCTGAGGTATTGGCTTATTGCTGGTTGGGTTGTCTGTAACTTTTTTGCTACTTCTTTCTGTGTAAAATTATGTTTTTTAATTAATTCCTTCGCTAGTAGGGATCTAAAGATAGGTAATTCCTGCTTCACAATTTCTTCACAAGGTACTGGCAATCCTTATTCGCCTCAGTCTAGATTTGATAGTCTACCGGCATATGGTTCTCAATTGTTTTGAGTCTAGGTTCTGCTAATATAATGGTTGTATCTTGTGGGATAGAATGAGTTAACCAGACATTGCCTCCAATAATGGATCTACTTCCAACAAGAGTTTCTCCTCCAAGTATTGTGGCTCCTGCATAGATTGTTACGTCATCTCCAATTGTAGGATGCCTTTTACCTCCTTTAGTAAGTGAACCGTCTGGTCTTGTTTTGAAACTTAAAGCCCCCAGTGTTACTCCTTGGTACATTCTAACATTGCATCCTATTTCAGTGGTTTCACCGATTACAATCCCGGTGCCATGGTCTATGAAAAATCCTTTTTCGATTTCAGCGCCTGGATGGATATCTACACCGGTCTCACAATGAGCATATTCGGTCATGATCCTTGGCAACAAAGGTATGTTTAGTTTATAGAGTTCGTGGGCGATCCTATAGACTGAGATGGCGAAAAAACCTGGATAGCTAAATATTATCTCATCATAACTTTTCGCTGCAGGGTCTCCCCGATATGCTGCATGTAGATCAGTCAATAATAGATTTCTGATTGAGGGTATTTTATCTAAGAATTGAAAGGCTTGCTCTTGTGAGTTTTCAAAACAATGTTGGCAGGCGTCATTTGTTTTTTCGCATTCATGAAGTGTGCAGTTGGATATTTGGTGGGTTAATTGTTGGAACACATTGTGCGCTTCACTTTTTAAATGGTGTTGAAGGTTAATCTGATCAATGGCTTGGTTACCGTAAAATCCCGGGTATATCAAATCTACTATGTCATTGACTAGCTGTACTACTGACTCTTTGGAGATGATCTTTTTCTTACTTATGTTGCATAGAAGATTGTTCGCATCACAGTTTTTTACTATCTCATCCGTAACTCCAATCAATCGTGTTCTGTCATTGGAATTTAACATATTGTCTTGATATATGGTGGACAAAGCTTTTCAATATTATGGCTTAACAGCGTTATATATTAAGTTGACGCGTAATATAATATCAACATAGAAGAAAATTAGTATGTGCAAACCGTGATATTGCTTAACTCACAAGCGGTCAAATCACATTTTTAAATGCTTTATCCAGTGATGCAATGATATTATTTGGCCTCTCTATTCCTATTGAGATCCTGAAAAGGTAGAGGTCTAGCCCCATTTTCTTCCTTTTCTCAGGAGGGTCGTTATAATGTGCAAGAATTGTATATGGACATAGTAGGGTCTGTTCTGCACCAAGGCTTGGGCCTTTGATAATTGGGTGTTCTAAATTATCATAAAATGCATCAGCATTATCTCTATTACTATTTTTTAAGACAAAACTCATTAAACCGCTGTAACCCTTCGGCAGATATTTTTTGGCTACAACATGATCAGGATGATTTTTCAATCCTGGATAGTAGACTTTTCCAATCTTGGGATTTTGATTTAGGTAATCGGCTATCTTAACAGCATTTTTGTTTATTATTTCCATTCTTTTTTTGAAGCCTTTTAGATTTTTTTCGAGTACTATCGCGTCCTCAGGATCCATGTAGCTATTTGTCAATGCCTGGAATTTCTTTAATTTTGATAGTAGTTCAGGGTCACGAGTTAATGAAACACCGCCCATATGGTTATTGAGCCCATTAAGAAACTTGGTAGTGCTATGTACTATTATGTCGGCTTCATAATTGAAAGGATTGATGTTATATGGTGTAGCTATTGTGCTATCGACAATTAATCTGGCACCTTTCCTATGAGCTATGCTCACTATTTTTCCCAGGTCCGGAACTTGGAGTAAAGGATTGGTAGGTATCTCAGTTATTATAGCTGAGGTCTCTAAATCTACTTCGTCTTTGAGCCTTTCAATGTCATCCGTATCATCTATGAATACTGCCTGAAGGGTTCCTCTTCTCGAAGGCCATTTCTCAAGAATACACAGAGTATCCACGTAAGCGGATCCTATCATGATCATTTTGGGCCTATTAGGTTTCCAACACGTTATTATCGATGAAAAGATAGCGGCCATTCCTGATGGATATAATAAACAATTTTCTCCATCGGTTTTTTCAAGTGAAGCAATTTTCTTTTTTAAAAGATCAAATTCGAAGGTTGGGCAGGACTTTCGTCTTATGATTCTCTGTGCTTTTCTTGAACTTAGATTGAAGCCTGTATGTCTTCTTAAGAGGTCGTAAATCTCATAATCTTTATTATATAACACCAAGACGCCTAGTGATTCAATAGGATGTCCCCATATGATCGCATCATATTCGGATGAATAATCCTTAGATTTTATGTTGCCTTTAGAAAATCCTATTGTGTAACTTCCTTCAATCTTCTTTGGCTTATTTTTGCTTGCATTAATGTTTCTTATGGCTATCTGAGCTTTCTCTTTTGTTGTTTGATGTATTATTTCATTTGCTGACTCGACGAGAAAACTGTAAATTTTTTTAGGAAGTCCATCATCGATGTAAATTCCTTTCACATCTTTGTTGAAAAAACAATCTGTAACTGTGTATAAGCAACTCTCGGCTGAGGTAAAAGCTATCGCCGATGAGCCATGGTATTCTTCTTTTGCTTTTTCTTCCAGGATTCTTACTTGAGGGTGTTGAACAAATCTTGGATATCCTCTATTCGGTCTTATTTTTCGTTCTTCATAGTCTATGTTCATCTGTAAGGTTGGGAATTCTATAGTTATACCGTGGTAGCCTCCGACTGGTTTCGCAATAAATTGTTTAGGAGATGTCATGGCTTAGCTTACCTAGCTCTTCTATCAAAGCGTCTATGTCTCTAGTGTTATTATAGAAGTTGAGACTGATTCTGATGTATACTTTTTCTCCGGTTTTTGGATCTCGCCGACATGAAACAAATATCTTTTTTTCCTCTAACTTTTGAGTGATTTTTTGTGCATTCGAAGTTTTGATCGTGAATATGCCTGATCGATATTCTCTTTCTAGAGGTGTAATTATGTTGAAGTTGAAACGGTTCATTTGTTCATCTAAGTATTTGGTTAGATCGATTATTCTTGAACTCACCAGCTTTACCCCTTCTTTTAAATCTCCGTCTCCAATTCTTTCCAATAGACTCAATGAACCTCCTAAAGCAAATATTTGGGGAAAATGTGGGGCTCCTCCTAAAGCGTCAAATGCTCTGGCGTTTTTTTTCACTTTAATATTAAGTGGGTCCATTTTGTAAGGATCTTCAACACTCAACCAACCTGTCAAGTTGGGCATTTCTCTTGCGCTAACCAGTTCCTCTTTGATGTAGAGTATTCCTATTCCATAACCGGCGCAGGCCCATTTGAGCCCTGAAGCTACGAGTAGGTCAATCTCACATTTGACCACATCGATAGGAAAAACACCAAAAGATTGTGTTGCATTAACAATGTGCGTAATATTATTACTTTTACAGAGACGTCCTGTATCTTCCAGGTTTTGTCTGTAACCAGTGAGATATTGTATATGGCTTGTAATGAAGCTTGAAGTATTATCGCTAATTGCTCTCTCTATTTCTGATATTGGGTATCGATTATTCACAGGTATTATCGGACGAAGTTTCATGCCTGCTCTCTTGATGTCATGTATTGATGTTGGGAACTCTTGTTCTGGATAGAGAACTTCGCCATGATCTAAATAGTGTAGAACAACCTTCATGCATGATGAGGAGTTTATGAGAAATCCGACTTCTTGTCTCTTAGAATTAAGATATTTCGCTATTTTTGATCTTACTTCTTCCACTTTTTCTAAATTCTCAATCCAGTAAATATCACCGTAATATAGCATATCATCGTAGTATTTTTTCGCCGCTTCGTATGCGGATTTGGATATGGGGGATCCTCCGCCAGATTTGAGTTGAATGTT
>DAOUZW010000039.1 GCA_030671315.1 Candidatus Bathyarchaeota archaeon | reverse complement strand
CTAATTTGTGCTATTACCAATTCGCATTCCTTCTGAAGATATTTGCAGGGATCTTCCAGAATGAATGTATAAGCTGATGGATGTGAGGGCCGGGATAACTGGACATTTCTTTATCAATCGAATTATTTCTTAGTCTGTCTTCTCGTTTTTTCGAGTTCTGATAGGATTTCTTGTCTCAAACTTTCAATTTCCGACTCGGCTTCAGTAGCTGCCTTTGGAGATGGAGCTGAGATCCGTCTCCTTTCATCTAATCCAGAAGATGAAGGAATAGATATGCCAAATTTTTCAGCCATTTCTTCGACTTTATTTCGTTCCTGATCAAGTTGACTTTTTGTTTTATCAAGTCTTTCAATCAATTCTTGTTGGGAATCGCTCAATAGATTCAATTCTTTATCGTATCTCATAAGATGCTTAATGCTCTGGATAATTCGTCTGTACTGTTCAGCTTTCTCATTCGTTTCGCTTAATCTTTGTGAGTATCTCTGACGCAATTCATCATATTGTGTTTCATCTACTTCACGTCCATCGCGCATCCTTTCAAGTTCTTCAATAGCTGCTCTTAATGCAACTTGCTCTGCTCTATAATATGATGACTGCTTTTCAGCAGATTTCATCGATTTTTCGAATTCCTCTTTACTCAATATAAGGCACCCATGTGTCATCAAAATTATTAGATGCTAACATATTCTTGATCATCTGGTCAATATATGCGTTTGTAATCCAGGGGGTCTATGGAAACGTACGCTATTTTTTTGACTTATTTTCCAATTTGGTAATTATTAAATCCCGAATTTGGTATAATATATTATAGGAATCTTCATGTCAAATATTGAAAGAGTGAGAAGCGGCATTCCCGGTCTAGATGAGATGCTGAATGGAGGCATACCAAAGGGTCGTGTAATCTTAGTGGTTGGTGGACCGGGAACTGGAAAAACTATCTTTTGTACACAATTTTTGATCAACGGTATCAAACAATATGGCGACCCGGGATTATTCATAAGTCTTGATGAAACTGATTATCACATAAAACGCGAATTGGCTTCTTTCAATTGGGACATTGCTCAACTCGAGCGAGATAAAATGTGGGCTCTAGTGGATCTCTCTCCCTTTGGACATATGGCTAAAGAAATGAAGCGGTCGAAAATAGCTTTAGGAAAAAGAGAATTTGCTTTAGAAAAAGCAATAGACGACATTAAGAAAGGAGTGAAATCTGTAGGATCTAAAAGAATAGTAATCGATACGATGAATTCGTTAACCTACCAATTTCCTGATTCCCTTCAACGTCGAGCAGTAATACTCGCTCTAATGGAAGTATTTGCATCTACAGGAGCAACAACACTAATGACTGCTGAATTGCGAACTTCTGGCTTAGAGAGAGAAGTACAATTAGAAGAATATTTGGCTCATGGTGTAGTAATCATGCAAACTCTGCAAGTAGGTAAAGCGGCTACAAGGGTTCTTCAGATAGAGAAGATGCGAGAAACGCCAATCGATACTCAAATGAGGCCATATAGAATTAACGAAAAGGGTATTGAAGTCTATCCTAAGGAAAGTGTTTTCTAATCTAATGTTTCGCTAGGGTTCTCTCTACTAGAGATGTTGAATGCACCCACTCTGCTGGATATGAGCGTCTATTTGGACTAAAGGTTCTTAGGGTGGATTCTCAGGTGTTGAAGCTACCTCAGCCTCAAGTGGAGCTGGTGGTGGTGTGGTAAGCATTGTCCAACCTATCCACATGCATATCAATAGTGCAGCAATCACGAATAGAAACACTGGAATAGCTATTGCCCACCAGTCAAGCCAAGATGGCCAGCTTGGAATATATGTAGAGACAACTGGTGCAAAGAAAGCTGCTATGTATACAATGGTGATGATTAGCGAGATTAGAAGTATCAATCCGCCATAGGTTTGATCTTTATTCATGTTGTAAACCTCTAATAATGCTCAATCATAAAGGTTTGTAATGATATAAAACTTTTAGAATCGATATGTAACTTTGCTTCTAAACATATATTCTATCGGTATCCTGGTCTTGTGGTTAGTAATCTTGGTAAGGTCATGGGTACGAATGGGTATCCTTTATTCTTTTCACTTAATTCAGTCAACAGCTCATCTACTGTAAAATCGTTAGTCTTTTTTTCATTTCTAATTCGAACGGGATATTTTTTGGCTCCTAACTCTTTCTTGCCAATTACCATGATGTAAGGAATCCAGTTTACTTCTGCATCTCTAACTCTTTTTTGAAGTGTTTCTTCACGATCGTCAATGTCGACTCTGCTCATTTTTTCGAGTTCATCAGCTATTCTATTTGCGTCCGTTAATTGTTCTGAAGTCACTGGAATGATTCTGATTTGTGTCGGAGAAAGCCATAAAGGAAGTTGAGGTTTCTTTCCGAGTTTTTCAGCCTTTGTGGCACAGTCAAATATTGTAAACATGTATCTTTCTACGGTTCCTATAATTGCAGTATGGATTATGACAGGATGTTTCTTCTGCCCATCATGATCTGTATAAGATATATTGAATCGTTCTGCATTTCCAACGTCTATCTGAAATGTAGCTATTTCACGAGGTCTATCTAGCTCGTCTATGATTGTATATTCAACATTCAATAACCAGTAGAAAACTCCTTCAGGAACGAAATTGATCAATATTGGTTTTCTTTCTACTTTTACGAGCTCCATGAAATAGTCTTTATTGTTTTCAAAGAATTTTTGTGTAGTATTATAGATTGAAACATATTCTCTGCCTAAAGCTCTTATTTCATCATAGATCTTTTCATGTACTTTATGTGAGACGGTTTTTGCTTCGTCAGTGTCTCTGCAATATACGTGAAGGTCAGGCATATGGAGTTTCCTAACCCTAAAGCAGAGTAAAAGTTCGCCACTTTGTTCCAGTCTATAGCTGTCTGCCAGTTCAAAGGTTCCAAAAGGAAGCTGTTTGTAACTTAAAGACCAATCTTTAACCATGGCGAATTGTTGATGGCAGGCTGCATATCGCATTACAAAACGTTTCTGATCCAAATCAACTTCATATAATCTGTCTCCAAATAACTCAGCATGTTGTTTGACGGGTTCGATGGAAAGATCGAACATGTTTGTTCCTCTTACTCTGAATAGTGGAATGCCTGTCGATTTGGCTTGCGACCATGCATGTTCGCTAATCAACTCGAAGAGTAGAGTTCCCTGGGGGCCAAATCGCATATGTCCTACGTCAGAGTAGGGTTCCCATTCAATTCCAAATTTTTTACAATACTCGAGGTACTTAGGTTCTCCTCCATGGAGTGCTTTTTTGAATACCTCTTTTTCAATGAGAGATTTGAATTCGTGATCTTGATAGTTTAGATATTCTTCGGGGTTACTCAGTTTGCCGTCGGGACTGAAAACCTTAAATTTTGTCTCTATAGGTTTGGGCTTTGACTTGGGCTTTTCAACGCTGATGCTTTTCGATAATTCTGCCATAGGGTGTCCTTTACATTCCAATTTGAAACTCTTATAGTAGCCAAAGGGGCTTCTTTTCACATTCAATCTTCGTGAAGCAAGATTTTCCGTTAATTGTATTAACAGAGGAATGGCTAAGGATGGAGGTCCTAAGTCATCAGATAAATGGGCATATGGATACACGAGAATGTTAGTTGTTCCTACGTTTGAGGCTACTTTCGATATCTCATCTGCAACCTGAAGAATTAAACTATCTGTATTTTGCTCATCATTACTCTCTATTGTACAAAAGACAATTAGTGCATCATCGATGCTGTCTTTTTTTAGTTCCTCTACTAAGGGTTCGGCTACTTTAATCGCCTGACTTTTAACCTCAAACTCAAAATGGTCGCTATGAATAAGCAATATTCTCAGATTTCAAAACACTCCTACTTTGAACGCTATTTGGACATTCGCCATTTTTCTATGAGTCTATCCTTTTTTGTTTTCTTTTTGAATTCCTTATAGTGATCTTTACATAAGTAGGCTCTTCTTGAGCTTCCAACTTTCAAGCCAGCTTTTGTTGCTTTTTCGACAGCTAGCGATCTTAAAGCGGAATTATTGCATCCTGACACGCTGCAATTTGTACCTTTTTCAATCTTGCCCATTTTCGTCCTCCACCTATCAAGATCATTACATACAATGATTTATTGTTTCATACTCCTTTCCATTTTTAGCTAACGGCGGTATCTTAATGAGTAAATGTAGAATGGTAAGATCAAGGTCTTATAATCTGTGGTGAATCAATTGATCACTGCTTTCAGGAATAGGGTAAACACTGTCCTAACTCGTCTTGCTTTATCACTTGATAATTTGGGTTTTACTCCTAACATGTTGACCGTAATCGGCTTTATCTGTGCAGCGATGGCGGGTGTATTGTTCTATATGAGAATTAATTGGATGTTTACATACATTATAGCGCCATTCCTAATTCTTTTATCAGGTCTAATGGATGCTCTTGACGGTCCATTGGCTAGGCTTGGAAAAGCATCGAAATTTGGTGGGATTCTTGATTCTACTTTTGATAGACTTGGAGAAATAATAATCTTATCAGGAATAATTCTGGGTGAGCTGGCAAGTCCATTTTGGGGAATTGCCGCAATCTCATTTTCACTTATGGTAAGTTATGTCAGAGCAAGAACTGAAGTGGAAAATGTTAAGATGGAAAGTATTGGGATCGCAGAAAGACCTGAAAGAATGCTTATACTAATTATCTTCTCTTTTCTAGGGCTGGTCGAGTATGGAGTTGTATTAATAGCAATCTTATCGATCATAACGTTTGTTCAGAGAACCGTATATGCCTATCAGAATGTTCGATAAGTGATTATCAGAATTAGGGCTAATATGTGCTCCTACGTTCGCCTGTGGCTCTAATTTTTGAAACGCCAAAATGTACGGCGCATGAAACACAATAATATTTGAATGTAGATGGTCTTGCTAAGTAGGCTCCGCTTGATCTCAATTCTCTTGCCAAGCTTGGATCAACGAGTGAGAACCGACTGGTGACTCGCTTTGCTTTATCTCTGGGAACTAACATGCCGCAGTTGGTACATTGGACACCTGCACTTCGTCCTTTACCACCTTTGCTTCTTCCACTAGATTTTCTCTTTTTTCCCATTGTAAATCTAGCATAATTTCTACAAATAGAGCTCCTTAAACATTATGCCTACAAACAGAAAAAATTTAGAAAGATTGCTAAATAGATTTTTGTTACACACACTAAACATATGTAATCATAGCAGAATTGCATTGAAAGAGAAATAGCTAAAACTTTGTTTTAATAAAATAAGTACTGGTAGGCAATGACGAGTCTGACCCAACTGAATGCATGATATGGATCTTGAGTGCGAGAGCCTACCTCTTTTATTTTTGAAGAAATAATTTAGGTTGAATGTTAGTTGATCTGAATATGATTTAATTTTAGATTAGAGCATATTTGTTTCATTAAACTTGAATAAACTTTTTTAAATTCAAATTTATAAAACTGTATTTGGTGTTAATCGATTTGGCAAATCGTTCTCTAATCTTGATAATTGGCGTCGCAATTGTTGTCGTAGCTGCTGGAATCTATTATGTGTCTACATCGTCAGGACCTATTGGAGAATCTGTGACTCCCAGTGAAATAGTTACGTCTCAAAAATCAATTAAAGGTGAAGAATTGTATGCGGACTATTGTACTGGATGCCATGGTGCTAAAAGAGTTGGAGGAGTGGGACCTGCGCTCTCAGCCAGCAATACGAATAGGGGCGTTATTGAGAAAGGTAATCTCGATGAAGGGATGCCTGCATTTAAAGGAGAGTTGAGCCAGGAAGAGATTGATTCTATAATCGATTATCTTAATTCATAAACAGCAAACCGACATTTCAAAACATACTTTTTCTTCTATCATAGAGTGGGCTGAGCGATTTTCTATTTAAATAGATAAACAAATTTAACCGTATATATGTGTTACACAGTTGCATTTAAACATGAAACTGCATAATCATATAGTGATGAAAATTTTGAATCAAATGAAAATCTATGCAACGACTGCTATTGTAGTTTTAATGCTATCGGTAGCCATGGCTGTTATTCCATATGCTTCAGCTGCGAAAGACGTAACTGGTACCGGTGCACCAAGTGGAGCACATTATAATTTGAACATTATTGGCATTCCTAAAGAGAAGAAGGGAGGAACATGGGAAAATAACGGCCATAGAATATTTGTGAAACTATGGAGTAAAGATGCGAAAATAATGCTTCTCAAAGGAGAGTCTTTTAATGTAATTGACTCTGATGGAACTGATGGAAAAGCCACACTGCAGCTAATGGATCCTTATCCGGGTGATAGTACAGATGCAGTCTATAGAATCTTCGTGCGTGCTTTAGGTAAGCCAGGTGGATCTGCAAATATGACTAGTGGCTTTATTGATGAGCTCGGCAATGAATGGTATTCTTTGGAAAATGTGACGCTAACGAGGAATAAAGGCCAATCAAAATTTAGTGATAAAACTTTGGAACTGACAACAATTTTCATTGACTTCGATGGTGATGGTGCAGCTGAACGTTATTATCTATTCGATAATGAACTGTGGCAGTATTTCTGGGATTATGACAACAACGGTCTAAAGCTTTTACAAATCCGAATATATGTTGAGCAGGCTTAGGCCTGCTTGCATTTTTTTTATAAACCTGTTTTCCGATAGATTATTTTCTGGAAAGGTACACGTTATTTTTTTAAGGAAAATCTATTTACCAAATTAAATAATTATCATATGAGCGATTTTGTTCGATCTTACAAAGCGTTTCTCTATTGGGATAAATATTGATGATCCTTGGATATATGCTGGAACTCTAACTCCAAAATCGATTATCATTCCTCATCTTTTATCCATCAGACTTCCAGTAGGAAAAGCTCTTGATAAAATTGATGAACTTGCATTTCAGAAACATAAACATGTTCTCCAAAAAAAATCTGTTTGCATGGATTGTCGAAAAGCTATCATATCATTGGCGCAGAATCTGGTCTCAGCAAAGATACAATTTGTTCGATGTTGGTTTCCATGGAAATTATTTGAGCCTATTCTTCCAAGTAAGAACAAACTAGGAATTTTACTCGACGAATCATATGAACACTGGCCTCTGGATGACTTTGTCGAGGTATTGACAGATCATGGCATAGGTATTATTCCAGTTGTTGCTTGTGGATATCAACGTATGCTTCCTCATGGACTAAAAGTTGATTCTGATAGAACATCTTATGTTAAACGTGCATCAATTCATACAAGACTTTTAGTTCGTAAATATAAAAATAAAATACGATTTTGGCAAATAGAAAACGAACCTAATTGGTGGAAGATGCATGCTGCAGGTGGTTGGCGGTCGGGTCTATCATGGATTGATCCTCATGATTTTGCATACCGATTATTGAAAGAGCTTAATGATGCTGTCCATTCAGAAGATTCGAATGCAATTACAATAATTAATTTGGAAGCAGACGCAAAAACAACTAAAGCAAATTACTTTGCACCATTATGTGATCTTATAGGACTTGATTTCTATCCAAATTATAAGGCATCTTCACCAATTGATACTACAATATTTAAAAAAGCTAATAGAGTAAAAAGTGAACTTGGCAGAAAAGTGATAATCTCAGAAACAGGATACCCGAGTGGGCCTTTCTTCTTAGGTTATTCGGCTTCAAAGCAAACAAAATATGTATCCCGAGCATGTTCTGATGCTTCTGATATTGAGGCTATATGTGGTATAGGAATATGGCGCTACAGGGACTCTGCGTGGAGGTCATTTCCTTTCCAAGAAAATCATTTTGGTCTCATTAATAGTATGGGTAATCCCAAACCGGCGTGGAATTCCTTAAAGAATATGATTAAGAAGCTGACCTGAAGAACCCAATGATATTTAATAACTTGGAAAAATCAAATAATTCTTGAAAAAGAATGATCAAATTAGTTCAGTTATTTCTCTAAGCAGTAACCTTTTTGATCAATACATGCGCAGTAAATTGGACTAATGACAAATCTTAATAGGAAGGCAAATCAGACTACCTCAAAGGTTTGAACAATGGTTTTCCAGGTAGGTAAAATTCCATCTGAGATTTTAAAGAGCATTGTTTTTAGAAATCTGGGAATGATCAATGATAGGCTTTTAGTTGGACCTGGAATTGGAGAGGATGCTGCGGTAGTACGATTTGGGAATAAAGCCTTAGTTCTTTCAACTGATCCTATTACTGGGACCACTTCTAATATCGGCTGGTTTTCTG
>DAOUZW010000140.1 GCA_030671315.1 Candidatus Bathyarchaeota archaeon | reverse complement strand
TCTGTCCTATAACGAGCGTAAACAATATCGATAATCGGGACAATGATTACTAGACCAAGGCATTTCAGTAGGAGCTCTATTACATTTGCTCCACCACCAAAAAGAAGGAAGACAGTGAAAGCGGGAGCAACAAACCATTTTAAACCGTTAGCTAACTCAAACAGACCTAAACGAGTTCCAGAATATTCGGTTAGTGGTCCACCGATTATTTCTGTATCTGCATCTGGGGCATCGAAAGGTCGACGACCCATAATGGGTAATAAACACAATAGAAAAGCGATAGTAGCCAAAGGATATCTTAGGAAGAAAATTCCATTCTCCAGCTGATATTCGACTATAGATGAGATAGTTAATGACTGCGTGTAGAAAGCCACCGTCAATGCAGAAAGTACAAATGGAATCCCATAGGATGCAGCGATTCTTGCTTCACGTCTTGAACCAATGATCCCATAAGGTGATCTTGAAGCTAATCCAGCAATTCCAATAGCGAATCCTGGAAGCGTCAGTAAATAAAGTGTAATTATCAAGTCCCCTTCAAAATTCATCAATGAGCCAGAGCCTATTGGTAATATTGCTACTATCAACACGAGAGAACATATCGAGACTACAGGCGCAAGTACCGATAAATAACGGACACTTGTCTGAGTTATGTTGGACTTTTTTGAGAAAAGCTTGATGAGATCAGCAAAGTATTGGTACCATGGTGGGCCTATTCGAGCTTGAAACCTCGCGCGAAGTTTTCTGTAGAACCAGTAGAACAAGCCTCCAACTATGAGTGAGAATAACAATCCTGGAAATATGAGTAATCGAATAAGGATTTCTAGAAGAGCTAACAATTTGTCATCCTCCTACTAAGCTTGGAGATGGGGATAGTCTTTTTGTCGTTATTTTTTACATCAATGATTGTTACTCTATCAGTGCAAGATAGACATGGATCAATACTTGCAAAGATTATTGGTACGTCAGCTAGTTTTTCTCCTAACATCATAGTTAGAAGAGAGTTATTGTTCACTACTGAAGGAGGTCTGATTTTTACTCGTTCCGGGCGATTGGTTCCATTTGATTTTATATAATATAATAGCTCTCCCCGATGTGCTTCAACTCTTCTAAAAGCTTCACCTATCTTTGGAAATGGCAGCTCATCCATTGATATTGGACCCTCAGGGAGGTTTTTAATTGCTTGACGGATAATTCCAGCGGATTCTATTAGCTCTTTGAATCTCACTAAAACTCGTGAAAGAACATCACCTGCTTCCTCTACAGGGACCTGAAAATCTACTTTTGAATATGCTGCATATGGATCATCTCTTCGCACATCGATGTCAACACCTGATCCTCTGGCTGTTGGTCCAACAACACAAAATTTCTCAGCGTCCTCTTTGGAAAGAACACCCACATTTTTTACTCTGGACTTAAGTATGCTATCTTCATTAATTATTTTACCAGTTTTCTCTACAACTTTTTCGAGAATATTCAGTTTTCCTTTAACAAAGTCAATGAGTTCTGGTGTGATGTCCCTTCTTACTCCACCCAACGTGTTTATTCCAAGATTGACTCTTTTTCCACAGATTCTCTCCATTATTTCCATTACATGTTCCCTCTCTCTCCAAAGGTACATGTATGCGGTATCATAGCCTAATTCATGCATTCCTACACCAAACCAAAGCAGATGGCTAGCCAACCTCTCAGTTTCAAACAGAATTGTCCTGATGTATTTGGCTCTGTCAGGAGCTTCGATGCTCATTAGAGCTTCCACTGTTTCACAGAAACATGTAGAATGAACAACGTTACATATTCCACAGACTCTCTCGGCGAGAAAGATATCGCTGTGATAAGATTTCTTTGTAGCTAAGTCTTCTATACCTCTATGCATGTATCCAAATTTCAGGTCTCCTCCAACTACCGTCTCACCTTTGACTTCCAACTCAAAATGTGATGCTTCTTTCAATGCTGGATGGAAAGGACCTATAGGAATAACTTCAGACATGTTTATTTCTCCAGTTTTGTGATTATGTTTTTTGTTGGGCCTCTATGGGTATGGAGACCGAACTCGTCAGGTTTGATTCCTAACGCTAATGCCACAAGTTCCACTACATGGACTACGGGTATACCTTCACCAAACGACATTTTGTATTTCCTTTTTAATTCCAATTGTCCAAACTCGAATTGAATATTGCATGCTGGGCATGAGACAACAATACAATCCACATCCTTCTCCCACATTCTTTCAAGCTTTTGAGCTAACATCATCTTGAGCGAGAATTCTTCTTCCACAACACGGTGAGGGTAACCACAGCAAAATCTTTGGATTCCATAATCGATTCTTTTGGCTCCCGTGGCATCGACAATATCCTCGAGAAGTTTGGGTTTGTCTTGAACTTTTTCTCGATCGTGGGCTCTAAATAAGTGGCATCCAGGATGAACTGCAACATTTAACTTGCTAAGCTTATTTGTACTTAGATTCTTTATTTCGTCAATTCCGATGTCTTGACCTAGTATCTCGACAATATGTTTTAGAACTGTGCTTGAAGGTAATGGTTTACCTATTTGTTCGAGAACTTTTTTCACTTCTTCCCTTAGAGCGTTATCAGTTTTTAAAGTCTCGATGGCCTCAAAGAATGTCTCATAACATCCATTACATACCGTAGCTAGATCCATTCCCATTGAATTTGCTATTGAGATATTTCTCGCTGCTAAAGCTAGCCACATTTCACGTTGTAATCGTTCAGTTACTACTGGATCCGGACAGCATGAAACACCCTCCATGTCTCGGATACCGATTCCAAATCTATCCAACACTTTTCTGCATGCTGCCTCGACGCTTGGCTGTCTTGAAGGTACCCAACATCCCCAGTACATTGCATACTCTTTGTTGCGACTCATATCCTAGTACCTCAGTTTCTTCTTATCCCAGTTGTATCCTACTTTCTTGTCAAATTTGACTTGGCGGGCGACTTCGTGTATCTCTTTGAGAGCTTCTGGACGAGTCATTGTAGTTTGAACTTCTGGGAGTTGCATTTTTTCTCTATTCATTTTCACTGTTGATGGCATTGTGAATACTTGACCCTGTTCCATCAGAGATTCTACAGTTGGCTTCTGATATTCTGCAACTATACCTTCCATAGGTTTTCTCAATGGGGCTTTCTTATTTTCACGCCATTCTTTGGGTAATGTTAGTGGTCGCGGGTCTGAAATTCCATCAAATTCGATCTGGAATAAATCCCAGATTTCCCTCTCAACAGTCATAGCACCCGGGATAATGCCTGTTACAGATGATATTTTTGATTCTTCTTTTCTGACCGACGTCTTCACATGGATCATTAACCCTTTGATGCTCATGTGGTAGATTAATTCGAAATCAAGACCATTATCAACAGCAGATATTGTACACAATCTTGCTTTATGATTTTCAACCAAGATTTTGAGAGTATCAATAAGCTTGTCTTTACTTACTTTAATTACAGGTCTGTCAGGAGCCATTCTGGATTCTCTAATAATTGCTTCTCCTAGTTGAGTCCGTAGAGTTTGTAAGATCTCTTTTTCTTGAATTGTTTCCATCTCATTTCGTCTCCTGTGAAGCTATTTTTGGCTCTCCATAGATTTCTTGCAATATTTTATCTGCTTCTTCTCTGGTGATGTGGCTTATCGCCATGGGCGAACAATATTTTACACATGCAGGGTCTCCGTCACAAAGGTCACATTTTATTGAGATCTTTTTTTCAGCAAAAAATTTTGGTATACGTGCTGGACAAACGATATTACAGGTCTGGCAGCCGATACATTCTAGAGAATTAATTTTCACTATTCCAGTTTCATCGTCTTTATGGATTGCATCTACT
>DAOUZW010000128.1 GCA_030671315.1 Candidatus Bathyarchaeota archaeon | reverse complement strand
AAGTATCAGATGAGAAAATTCGTGATAAAATGATCAGTTCTGCAGAAAAACGGGTCACAACGCTCAGTAAAGAATTACGGAAGAAACCTTCACACGAAAAAGTAGCAGAAGCTCTTGAGAAAGGTTTCAAAAAGTCAATTGGAATAAAATTGGCGAAAGGAAAAATCACAGATGAAGAGATGACATTAGCGGAAAAATTGAGTAAAGAAAAATATGCAAATAAAGACTGGACTTTTAGGAGATAAAAAGAATGATAGGAAAATCAGAACTTAAGGCGCAAGGTGGAAAACTGATAAGAGTAGAATGTGATGTCCACGAACGTTCTAATGTTATAATGCGGTTGATAATCACTGGAGATTTCTTCCTTCATCCTGAAGAAGCAATCGAAGAGTTAGAAGGTAGTCTACTCATGTTAAGAGCTGAACCAGAAATCTTGACCAGCCATATACAAAGCTTCTTTGCTAAAGAGTATACTCTAGTCGGAGCAAAACCAGAAGATTTCGTAAATGCAATTTTAAATGCAATATCCGACGCAAAAGCAGGCAAACAATAGCTCTGAGAACACTCAATAATTAACGGCGTCGACGTCTTCTTTCTTTTCGAGAAGATTTTCTCTTTCTCCTTATGAATATTGCTATCGCGATTATAATTATAACTATCAGAAGAATTAAACCAATATTTCCGGAATCAGTTGCAGCTTCATTATCGGGCTGGAATGGTTCTGATACTAGTTCATCTATTTTAGGCATGAGTCTGTCAGATTTTGTCAATCCTGGACTTACATATCGGATATTCCCTGTTCTATCAATCAAATATGTTGTCGGTGCCATATCTGCACCATAAACGTCAGCTATACCTATTGTGTCTCTTGCCATAATCCATGTGACACTTACATTCTTCGCGAGATCTCTTAAAATCTCATCAGTATCGGCTCGAGGATCAAAACTTATGGAGATAATTTTTACTTGATCTTCAGGATATGCTGACCTGATTTCACGAAGTTCCATTAACTGTGGCTTACAAGGTCCGCATTTCGATGCGAAAAATTCTAAAACGACGACTTTTCCTTTAAAATCGGAAAGTGAAAATGTGTTACCGTCAATGTCTTTTAATTGAAAATCTTGAGCCTTATCGTTACTTTCAACTTGGCTAATCATTGATGCAAATAGACATAATATTAATGTGATTTGAAGAAATTTTGAGAATGTAAACATCATATCACTTTCCTTTTGTATGAAGGATTTTTGACTTGAAAATTAATAGTAATCGTATTCAAATGTTCTTATTCGATTCTTAAATCTACATACATCAATGCTGAACTAAGCGTGCACGCTAACGTTAATTAGGTTTTTTCAGGAGCAAATTTTCCTCTAATAAGATCTGGTCTAGGTGGAGAGAACACCTCTATGCTTACAAACTCTTGGTTGCCAATGATCTTGGCTGAGTGAATTATATTTGCTGGAATGATGATGCTGTAACCTTTTTTAACATCGTATGTTTTCTCGCCTATTCGGTATCTCGCTTCACCCTCAAGGCAGTATCCTAACTGTTCATGAGGATGTTTATGTTCAGGGATCTCGGAACCAGGTTGAATTCTCGAGTAGGCCAGAGTCATATTTTTACTGTTTCCTATTATTTTCAGCTGTCCTCCAGGATGTGGCTCCCAAAAAGCAATTTGTTCTGTATCCATGACTGACATATTTTATCACTCTAGAAATGTTGTTGTGAAATCTTAAAGTTTGGGGGAATATGCAAGCTACTTACCTACTAAATGGTAAATCATATAGAGTTAAACAAACATCATAGAAAAACAGTCAACATGATCGGTATGACGTTTATCAATGTAAAGGAGTAATCGATTAAGAAATGTTCGGATATTCTGGGAAACTATTGAGAGTAGATTTGAACACCAGTGAAGTAAATGAAGAAAATTTAGATCCAGAAATGCTTCAAGAATTCATTGGTGGTGAAGGAATTGCTTCGACAATATTGTATCGGGAAGTTGGATCCAACACTGATCCTTTAGGACCTGAGAACCGATTAATCCTAATGACAGGTGCTTTTGTAGGCACAACAGTACTGTGTGGTATCAAAACAACTGTAGTGTCAAAGTCACCTCTCACAGGAATATATGGTGAATCTATATTCTCTGCACCGCTAGGTGTCAGCTTGAAAAATGCAGGGTTTGATGGTATAATTATTCAGGGGTCAGCAAAAAATCCTGTCTACATTTTGATAGATCAAAATAAGATCCAGATCAAAGACGCTGGCCATTTTTGGGGCAAAGAGACATTTGATGCGGTTGATGCCATAAGAAGCGAATTGAAAGATCAAAGAGCGTCTATAGTCACAATAGGTCCTGCAGGTGAAAAACTCGTAAAATTAGCGAGCATAATAGCAGATGATAGTAGGGCTGCAGGCAGATGTGGATTAGGCGCAGTTATGGGATCTAAAAAACTGAAAGCTATAGCATGCACAGCTACCGGAAAAGTAAACGTATCAAATCAAGAAAAACTAAATGAGATAAAAAAACAAGCTCTAAGCATTACACTTCCGAACACAAAAGCATTCCGTGAACATGGAACTGCCACAGGTCTGATAGTCTTCGAACAAAACGGAAATCTGCCAATTAAGAACTGGACTAGTGGAAGTTTTCCAGAAGCTGAAGAGATTACTGGAACTATGATGACAGAGAAAATTCTATCCGGACATTATCCTTGTATGACCTGTCCAATATCTTGTGGAAGAAAAGTAAAAGTTGAAAGTGGTCCTTATTCTATGGAAGGCAGTGGTCCAGAATATGAGACAATGGCTGCATTAGGTTCATTATGTCTTAACAGTAATTTGGAGTCTATAGCAAAGGCTAACGACATCTGTAACCGGCTTGGGATAGATACGATATCAGCAGGGCAAGCAATAGCCTTTGCAATGGAGTGTCATGAAAAAGGGCTGATCGAAAACACAGATGGTGTTGATATGATTTGGGGGAGTCCAGATGCTGTTGTTAAAATGTGTGAGCTCATTGGAAAGAGAGAAGGTTTAGGTGCGGTTCTTGGTGAAGGCGTAAGAAATGCGTCGCAGATAATAGGTAAAGGATCCGAAAAGTTTGCTATGCATGTTAAGGGATCGGAATTTCCTGAACATAATCCTCGAAGGTTCAAATCGATGGGTCTTGCCTATGCGACATCAAATGTTGGTGCAAATCATAATAGAGGATCGCCAATGCTTGTAGAAAGAGGCTTACTTAGCCCAGAGTTACCCTGGAAAGAACCTGTTGATGGATTCTTAACAAATGATAAAGGACGAATAACAAAAATATACCAAGATCTCTGTTGTGCGGTAGACTCGCTGGGAATATGTAAATTCATGGTCTTCTGGGGAAAAATGCCTCTCACATTACTCGTCGACTACTACAATGCAATAACGGGTTGGCAAATCAATGTTGACGATCTTATTAAGGCGGGAGAACGAATATGGACTGTACAACGCGCTTTCAATATTAAAATGGGAATGACCAAAAAAGACGATACTTTACCAGAAAGATTCCTAAAAGAGTCGGTAACTGAAGGACCTGCTAAAGGACAAATTGTCGAGCTAGATAAGATGCTTGAAGAATACTATAGAGAACGAGGATTAGATGAAGAAGGCAAACCTGGAAAACAAGTCTTGCTAGATTTGGGTCTAGACTGGATATCAAAAGATCTATATCCTGATTAAACACTGATTGCCCTCTTAGGATATCTGTATCTCGAGTACCTATGATTGATTATTTTGTATCATTGCAATAGTGAGCTCTTTCGAAATTTGTATAAACTATTAGCGATAACTATGTAATGGAACAGTCCTGAGTATGGTGCTTCTATCCTGCCAGATATGAAAGGTACATCCTATTCAAAAGTTCCCACGGGAATCGAAGGCCTAGACTCGATGCTTGAGGGAGGTCTTCCAAAAGGAAGAATTATTCTAATTAGAGGATCCCCGGGTGCTGGCAAGTCAATTCTTTGCTCTCACTACCTTTTTAATGGGGCTACAAAATTTGGAGAAAACGGAATTTACGTATCTCTAGAAG
>DAOUZW010000083.1 GCA_030671315.1 Candidatus Bathyarchaeota archaeon | reverse complement strand
TTCATAAGTTGTGATTTGCGACTTTGATTCTTCAAAAGAACTTACTTTATCCTGCTGTAGAATATCTTCGAAAGCTTTCTTGGCTTTCACATTCTTCTCAAAGCCTCTAGGTTTCACAACCACCTTATAGAATTGGTCAGCATCATGAACAGGTGTATCCAAAATAATCTTACAAGGCAACTTTGGATCCGACAAAACATCTTGAAGCAGAAAAGGATATTCCATAGAAACATCAAAAATAACGAGCTTAGTATCTTTCGCATGGTAGACTAATCTCCGAAGAATATTTGATAATAAATTAGATTTTCCCGCACCAGTGAAAGCGAAGATACCGAAGTGGTAGCGTACCAGTCTTTCAAAATCAACATAGATTGGAATCTTTTGCTCCTCACCCTCAAACATCTTAACAGTGCCTAAGCGTGGATCCTTTCGAGCATCTGAACTGGTCGTGATTTTTTCCCATGGAAGACCCATCCTCTCAAGAATCGATTTGTTATACATCTGATGGATAGTATCTTTATTCAGTATACGAACAATCTCACCAATCACTGGATACGTAAAACCTTTGACGTATTCAGCGTCACCATTACCATCCACTATTAGATCATGGTTTAGAGGAATTGTTGAGAGCTGAATCATCATGGTAGATTTATCATCTGTAGCCCAATCTTCTACGGACTGCTGAATAATCTCAAACTGGTAAGGATAGTAACTATGACTGGATAGTCCTGTTAAGCCAAAATGTTCGGGTCCTATACGAGATATTTCAAGGAGAGTGAAACGTTTCCCATCATGGTGTCCAGACTTGAAGTTGCGTACTGCTGCTAGCATTCCTTCTTCAAGCAGACTCATTAGATCCTTTTGATACTCAACTTTGATTTTACAATCATATTTGGAGGAGATTCCAGTGGTTTCTGATGGTGTTTCAGATCTTCTTACAGGTATTACTGCTCCCAGTCTTGCGATGAAGCGGCTGTCAAAATCGGTAAAGTATTTCTTATCCTCTGCGGGTTTGCTCAATCTCAGCTCTCCTATCTCGGAAACTGTGCATATAGAATGTAAACTTTCGTAACTTAGGATTGTTCATTAGCATATGGCCTGTCGCCTCCATCAAACCCCTCATTCTCAACCGTTGCTCTTTCGCAATTTTGTCAGCAATAAATAGAGCTTTGTTATGTCCAAACGCTTCAGGTATACTATGAGCCCTCATCGAGCTTAAAATAATCATAACAAGATTCTGCAAACTATTCGAAACAGTCTTGTCACGATGAAGTATTGGTTTGATTGGTTCTATTGCTCCTCCATATTCATGTTTGAAAGAAACAGTCTCTTCCTGATCGAATTCAGGATGAACTAACCTGTCAGTAAGCAGAACATTACTGCGAAGTTGAGGATCGCTTTTAGCCTGATCAAGTTGAACATATGTCTTCAGAAAAATTCGTTCAGCAATAATCCGATTTTCTATAGCTCCACTAACAAAGCCTTCACGCCCATCAAAGTCTGGAACTATCATCCTGAATGCTGCATCATACTCGATTAGAGACCAGGGAACAGGAATTTTATCGTGATTAAAGTAGCTCGTAGCTTGTAGAAGCATTCTATCAGTACTTAATTGGTTAGTTAATTTATTCTCGTCAACTTTCCATATACCAGCATTAATACAGACTGGCACAAGATGATTTTGGAAATCTCGAGAAGTCGTATCCTTAGCTATTCCTACTAGGAGAACTTTTCTCGCCCAACACTCTTCAATAATCATGAAGAAACAGTAGAGACTCAAGAACGCTAGATCCTGAGTTGTTAACCATTGAGTTTGATCACCTTTCTTTATACGCATAGGATTACCAGTTGGATCCTCAAATAGTTGATTGCCAAAATGTTTTACAAGTTTCTTTATGCGCTCCCAACTATTCGCATACCTAGGATTGATTGAGTATTCTCCTCTCTCCTCTAGTAGATAACCTTCATTAACAGATTTTTTAAGATATTTTTCAACTCGCTCTTTACGATCATCTGTTTCAACTCCAAGTTCTTCACATATCTCCTTGAGCTTCAACGGTTTCCCCATTCTCTCAAGAAGGAATATACTTGCATACCTAACGTAATCTCCACGAGCTGGAGGAGTAGAAAGCTCAGAATTCACAACATGATGTCTACCATAACCCATCTCATTAACGTCTATAGGAATACCATCTATGTCGAAACCATAAATGGATCCATCACACTTCCACACTGAACGCTTAGAAGTATCATACATCAGCGCGGTATGCATTGCTGAAAGACATCTGTCAAGAAGCAGGATCCTAACATCCTCTTCAACAACCATCTTGTAAGCCAGATAAAGTTCAGAAAAAGTCATAACCCAACCTGGAATAGTTGAGTTATCAACAACAGCTTGTTCCGTCAAATTATTTGTAACAGTCATCATTCCAGGCAAAGCTTCTCCGTTTGAAGCTTTCACCATCTGATCCACTTCATGGATCCTATCAACATAGATCGGTATACAACTCGATAAGCCTCGGCCACGTTCTATGAAACCAGTCTCATAATTCACGTTTGGATCCTCATTCTCTTTGAATTCTATTGTACCTGTTGAAGCATAGGATCCTGCCCAGAAAACCGCTAACCCTGAAACAAATTGTTGATCTTGAGACCCATCAACTGCTCCAAATTTCACTTTCTTAGAACCAAACAATTTGAGAGCCGCATCATAAGCTGTAGAGAGACTAAATTCGTTAATGAAAAGTTCAGACAGTAGACCTTGATAGAGGTCTTTTGCAGATTCAAGTTTGTTTTTTGATTCTTCTATTTGATCCTCAGCTCCGACTCTAAGAACATCACTCAAACGTTTAATATGACTACTCAAAATTGAAGACAATTACTCCCACCTTTTTATACACTATACTCTCTACTTGGAGATCTTACCTGCCCAGACAGAATGTACATTACTTCCTGATGAAACATAAACTGATTTGTTCTAAAATCCTATTTTAAATAAACTGTACAATGAAAGTCAACAGTTCATATGTATAAAATTACTATTTTTTTTAGCGTTCTCTTACCAATCTTTTTATTGATTATATTATGAGTTAGTCTTTTGATCATTTATGGCTCAGATCTTTTTTAGCGAATTGACTAGCGAGAAAGTTGATATAATCTCTTCACAGGAAGCACTAATTCTAATTCCAATAGGATCTATTGAGCAACATGGACGGCATCTTCCTCTTGCTACCGACTCCATAATATCCCAAGAAGTTACCAGACTAATAGCTGAACGTATCAATAATGAATTTCCTGTTCTCGTTTTTCCTCAGATACCTTTTGGTAAATCTACTGAGCATGCTTCAAGACCTGGAACTATGTCATTGGAGACTGAAGTTCTCACAAATCTGCTATGTAATATCTGTAAAAATCTCGTAAAAAATGGTTTCAAAAAAATTGTTTTCGTCAACGGTCATGGCGGCAACACCAACCTACTTAATACTATACTGAGAGAGATTAGAGAAGAAACTGGAGCATTTGTCACCTCAATTTACCTATACTCCGAAACATTTCTGAAAGAAGCACTAGACCGATTCAAACTGGAAGAACTCGACGTTTTTCATGCATGCACACTTGAGACATCATTCATGATGGCTTTGAAACCTGAACTCGTTAATATGAAAAAAGCATCCAAAGAGAAACCACATAAATTTACTGAAGAATCAGGCTATAAATATCTCAAGCTTACTGGGAGTAAAGGTATTGAGTTTTCATGGTTGATAGATGACGTATCTGATTCTGGTGTGATTGGTGATCCTACAAAAGCATCAGTTGAATTAGGTCAAGAGGTTCTTGAATCACTAGTAGAGAAGATCTGCGAAGTGCTAAGAGAAATAAAAAAAGTTTAACATGTCTAAAACAAAGCACCTTAAATAAACTGACTCAAAAAAGAATTCGTGGCTAAATTATCATGAAAATGAAGAGACTCATTATCTCACTTGTAATAGGAGCATTATCCGGATTATTTTGTATCTCTTGGACTTATCTTGAAATGTCTGGTTTTACGACAACTATACAATATCTTCTAACAATATTCTATAATCGATTACTCATCGGCTTCGTTGTAGCAATTTCAGAATCCATTAAGATCTTCAATAAGGATCCTCAAAATTCGATCTCACGAGGAGCATTAATAGGAGCCATCATCAGTATCGGACTTTATATTCAAACTGGCTCACTCAGTTTCATACTTCCAGGAATAATCTTTGGCGCGATAGCAGATTTTCTTGCAACAAAATATGGATCTTAAAAGTTCAAAGTAACTAACACCTGCGATGCTTGAACCCAAGATGATGAAAAGAGAGATAGTTAAAGAAACATTAGAACATCAAGAAACAGTGCTGATACCATACTATCTCAATTTTACACCAAATCTAGAACAAAAATTAAGGTTCCACTTCAAAACAAATAATCTGAATCAATTTCTTGGAAATCACATCCACTGGACAAGTGTCGTCAAAAACATTCCAGAGAACGTTGTTGATGGAAAATACACTGACATTTTTGGAGTTAGATGGGAAAACGTAGGATCCACCAGAGGGATCCCAACACATCATCCATTAACTAAACCAAGTTTACAGGATTACAATTTTCCAGAACCCTTACCAAACGAAAGATTGAAAGAACTTGAAAACGAACTTTCTGAAAATCGTGAATTATTCAAACTTGTAAAGATTGGAGACCTATATGAGCGGGCCAATTTCATGCGCGGCATGACCAATCTAATAGTAGATATGTATAAACATCCAAAATTTGTCAAAGACCTACTCGATCAGATTCTACAATACAACCTATCAGTTCTCACCAAGATACAGAAACTCAACATCGACGGTGTATGGTTGAGCGACGATTACGGCCACCAAAACGGTTTACTAATATCTCCAAAGCTATGGAGACACTTCATTAAGCCCCGTTTACAAATTCTCTTTGATAAGATCAAAGATGTAGGATTCTACACATTTCTACACTCTGACGGTGACATTAAAGAAATTATTCCTGACCTCATAGAGTTAAAGATCGACGCAATACATCCCGTACAGCCCGAAATCATGGATCTCTCAACTTTAAAAAAGAAATTTGGTAATCAACTGACTTTTTTCGGATGTTTCAGCACACAAGAAACTTTACCCCACAAAGAACCTGAAACGATCAAAAAGATTGTAAAACAAGTCATAAACATCATGGGCAGAAAAGGCGGATTCATAATATCACCTGGAATAGGCTTCCTTGACGACGTTCCCTTAGAAAATGCATTAGCCTTTATCGACGAAGTTACAAACAATGAGGGAATCGAATCAATTTCTAGCAGAAATGCACTCTAATTATTTGCCATATGGACGTAACTGCATGAAAATAGGTAAGCGTGATTTCCAAATAGCTTTATTAATTTTGAAGACCAAAAAGTAATGCAGTGACGCCGGATCCAGCACTCATCACGTTATCCTCTGAAACGGCATCAGGGGGATTTGTTATCCCTACTCATCGTTAGTAGTTGCTGGATTCTTCGGCGTCAATCACAATTTCTAAAAGTAAAAAAAATATCAGCGCATGCTGGGTATGGCACACGCCATTGGAAATTGAAAATGTGATTAGGCTTCTTCTATAATTAGCTCTTTCTTTCCAGCTTTGAAATGTACTTTGACATGAACAGAAGATTTTGGTGGAAATGGGAAGGCTGTGTCTTCCACTAGATCCTTGGGTAAATATACGAAATATCTTCCGTCCTTTGTTGCAAACATGCTTCCTCTACTTTGACGTGCCAATATAGATCCCTTCAAATTCCTAAGATTCAGATTTCAACCTAATTCCTATTT
>DAOUZW010000058.1 GCA_030671315.1 Candidatus Bathyarchaeota archaeon | reverse complement strand
AAAACATAGAAGATATTAAAGTCGGTATTTAGATCACGTATCCATATGTCAATGGTGAAGGTACTGGAAACGGATACATTAATTATCCTTGGCTCTACAACAATCTTAGCTATCCCATTTTGAGCAGAAACTGGAAGGCTTAACCCTGAAACAATAATTGTCAAGAGTGAGACTTAAAGCAGAATCTTGTGTAACGAACCCATTACAGTCACTGGTACTAATCGTGACACATGACATATAAAAAAATATGGGGATCCTAAATTTGAACCTCAAAATTTCTGTACGTGTGCTATCAAAGTACGAGCTGATCAGATAATCATTGTGATTTGTTCTTTTAATTGATCCCAAAATTGCCAGATCGGTGGCATTGTAATATTATTATCAAAATTAGGTAGAGAGATCGAAATTTGGATATATACCCCAATAAGTAAAGTGAGAAACACTGTTGCGGCTACCAAATAATCTGATTGCTTCATCTTCAAGACTGTTAATGATTCACGTTTCTGAGTAACTCCGAAAGCTCTTGATTCTAGAGCCTCAGCCAACTCGGTGCTCCTTCTGATAGCAGAAACAATCAACGGAATAAGGATGGGAATGTATTTTCTAACTCTATTAACTAATCCTCCTTTGTCTAATTCCAATCCTCTGGATCTTTGAGCATCAATAATAGTCTGTGCTTCTAACGCAACTGTCGGTACTAGCCTTACCGCGGTTGTAAATGTGAAACTCAACATGTAGGGTAGGCCCATTTTTTCCAGTGCTAAACCTAGATCATCTGGTGAGGTAGTCATGAAAAATAGGGAGAAAGCCGACATTAAAACGAGAAATCGTAAAGTCATTGTTAGTGAAAACACCAAGGTTGAACCAGTGATAAAATTCATAATAAATATCAAAGATGCCAACATGGCTCCTGCTTTAATAGAATTCAACCAGCGGTGAAATGATTTTGCCACGTATATGATTGGTATTTGAACCAAGAATAGTGTTAATAGAACTAGAATATTCATCGAAAGAAGAGACATAATGAATATCGTCAGTGCAATGAGAAACTTTGGTCGAGGATCCATTCTATGTACTGGAGTAGTCATATGAGTGAATTTGAATCCTTCGAATAGTTTCAGAGACAATTCTTCAGCTTCCCTTCAAGAACCGTTTTTGCCTGATAGAGATCCATTATTTTCGGATCAAAATTGAGATCTCCCAAAGAGGCCATAAGGAGACTTATTTGAGGAGACATCAGCGAAGCCTTGTCAATGAGATCTTTATTTGAGAAAATCGAATCATAACATCCATCAGCTAAGACTGACCCCTTTGAAAGAAGGACTACTCTAGGTTTACAATCGACTACAAACTCTATGTCATGAGTCACAATTATGACAGTTCTACCTTGAGAGTTCATCTGCACTATGAAATTTCTAAGCTTATCTTTCTGATGATAATCTTGACCTATTGTAGGCTCATCTAAAATGATATGTTTAGGGTCAGAAACTAGAACCGAGGCTAATGCAACTCTTTTCCTTTCCCCTCCACTTAACATAAAGGGGGAAGTATCCGCATAGGAGCTGAGATCTAAAGTCTCAAGAATGAAATTCACCCTCTTAGTTATTGTCTCCTCCGAATAGCCAAAGTTCCTCATCGAAAATGAGACTTCTTGAAAAACCGTCTCAGAGAAGAGTTGGTGATCAGGGTTCTGAAATACAAGACCTACATTTCTTGATATTGATGCTACTGTCGAATCTTTGGTTGATTTCCCATCGACTAGAACCTCTCCTTTATCCGGTTTCAGTAGTCCGTTGAAATGCTTAACGAGTGTGGTCTTCCCAGCCCCATTCTCCCCCATGACAGCTATAAATTCTCCATCATGGATCTTTAAGTCAACATTGTTTAATACTTCCTTACGATCATAGCTGAAATGGAGACCTTTGACCTCAATCATTTTAGAAACATTTCCTTATCTTTTGTGAGGCTTCTTCTATAGTGACGGGCGTCTCTCCTAGATTATAGCCATCCTTTTTTAGGAGATTGAATAACATGGAGACCTTTGGTATTCCAACACCCAATAATTTTGCTTCTTCGCTATAGACGCTTGAAGGAGGACCTTCCATTGCTATTTGACCGTCATCCATGATCATTATTCTGTCTGCATATTTTGATACAAGGTCAAGCCTATGTTCGATAAGGATTATTGTTATTCCTACTTCATCTCTCAGATCAGCTATTGCCTCTAGTATCTGATATGAGGATAGAGGATCTAAAAATGAAGTTGGTTCATCTAACACTATTATCTCTGGTTTCATAGCTAGAACGCAAGCTATTGCCGCTCGCTGTTGTTGTCCACCAGATAGTTCATATGGTGCAGTTTCTCTTAGATCTTCTATTCCAGCAATATTCATTGCCCAGTCTACACGTTGTCTGGTTTCATCTCTCTTAAGCCCCAAGTTCTCTGGACCAAAAGCTACATCACGTTCTACCGAGAGTGAGAATAGTTGGTTTTCAGGATTCTGAAAAACAAAGCCGACATTTTTAGCTAAAGTACTTGTATTCGATTTTGATGCGTTTAAATTTAGAACATCAATTTTTCCAGATATTTCTCCTCTGTAGAAACTTGGTATGAGTGAATTGAAACATCTAACAAGTGTAGTTTTACCACATCCACTTGGACCAGTGATTACTATGAATTCACCTCGATCTATAGAGAAATCAATATTTTTTATTGCAGGTTTGTTCGATCCTGCGTAAGTGAACGTCAGATTCTTTGCTTCTATCACTGGCAATTATTGGGACACCAAATCTCGTATGCTAGTTTCAGAGTTGTTAAATCAATTTATGCATGATCATTGTGGATTTAATCATGCAGAATTTGTTTGTTTTGTATTTTTACTTATAGTTGCTTTCAATATTTCGGAAGCTTTTTTCAGGGCATCCTCTACTTCACCGAATCCAGTAACTCCAGCTGCAAGAGAATGTCCTCCACCTGTCCCGTTAACATAATCACCAAGTGGCTTTGCTAAATCCCTTCCCAAATGAATCCCAGATTTTTTAGAAAAATCTTCCTTTGATCTAAAACTGATCTTTAATCGATCTTTGTCAGAACTGGCAACCATCGCCAGGTCCGCACCAAGAAAATCTAGTGCTCGAGCTGCAGAGGCATGATGTGATCCAACATTTGTGCTCACAATTATCCATTCAGCTAAAGATGATATTTTTATTCTCTGTGCTGCGCGAAGTCTGGCAAACCTTTCCGATTGATCCATTTTTATCTCTAGGATATCACGAAGTTTCTCAATCTCTATTCCTTGTTTAATTAAATTTGAAATTATCAGAATAGTCTGTGAAGTTGCTAACCTGAGATGTCTTGTTTCACATAATATTCCAATAATTAAGATTTCAGCCACTTTTTTTGTTGGCTTGATTTTAAAGTGATTGTACAATTCATAAATAATTTCACATGTTGAAGGAGAATATTTATCACAGATCTCTAGTTTGGATAATTTTTCCATTGAGGGATGAGGATAATGATGATCAATTATTATTATTGATTTTTCAAATTTTTCTATTGCATTGGATATTTTTCCTAGTTGTTTTAGATTATTGGTATCTACGGTAAATATTGCATCGACATCATCTAAACTGGGTTTGGATTCAACAGTTAATCTGAATCTTTTAATTATTTTTTCTGAGATCTTGTTTGTTCCTTCAGGCGCTCCAATGATTATTTTTGTCTTTGGATTAATTTTTTTTTGTAAGTGTTTTAATGCAAAAGCTGAACATATTGCATCAGGGTCACTGTTTGCGTGAGTTAGAATGACAATTTTTCTAGCTTTCTTTATGATATCAGCTATCTTCGTAAACTTACGCAATTTTAAGCTCCTTCACTTTCATCTCAGCTGCCCTTAATGCTTCGTTACATGCGATGTCAATCAATTTAGAGATTTCATCATTCGAATTTCTAGGACTTATAAAAATATCAACGATAAGAGTTAATGGTTTATCACCATGGGACTCAATCGTTATATCTAGATCTGTTATTTGTTTGGGATCAACCTTTTTAAAAATGATTTTTCGAGCAGCATCCTCAGCTGAGTCACATATTGTTTCTAATTCCTGTTCTGTCGGTGGCCTATTAAGTTCAATATATTCGTTTTCCGAAACTTTCACTCAGCTATACTATTTGGATTCCGTTTGGGATCCGAACCTGCTTTGAAGCTTTTGCTGCAATTCAGTAAGTCTAGTTCGCGTTCTTTCTTCTTGTTTACCAAGAACTGTCACACGGGTTTCAGTTAATTCTCGTCTCTCTTTGAGTTCATCCAATAGTGTTTGTCTTTCACTCTTGATCAGTATGTTACCAACATTTTTATAGACAGTTGCACCCTCGGCAGATTTTTCAAGTTCACTAGACGCTTTCTCAATCTCCGCCTTTTCAAGTTCAATCTGTTGTTTCTGAGTTACAACTGCTTGAAGTGTTTGTTGAAGCTGTTGAAGTCTCGTAAGTTGTTCTCTGATCTCTGGTGGAAGTTCCGGTTCTCTTTCCAATTATCTGTCATCTCCAAATGTATGATTACGGCTTATGCTTTAACAACCTTATATGAATCTAACTGAAGTAAAAAAATCGACTTAATCTATGTTCAATTTTTTTATAGAGTGAATTCCATATTCAAAACCTAATATTGACAGAGTGTGCACTTATTTCCTGTACTAATATTGTCTATCCCAAAAGCACTATTAATACATGTAAGACCTGTTCTGAAAATCAAATGCGCATTAAAGATTGAATAGTTTCTATTGCGAATTATTCGATTTTGGTAGAAAATTTACAATGACCCCTATAGAAAATAGCAGAATTGCAAGCATGAAGAATATGAATATTCTATAGAACACCAAGCGTGAGCTTAAGGGTTCCAGTAACACTAGAAACAGCCTATAACTAGCTAGGAGCCAAATTATATTTGCTAAAAAGTGGAAAATTAGAGATGACCTCCTGGATAATCCACAAATTATTGACCCGTCGATAGTAAATAGAATTCCTAAAAAGATTGGAAAAACCACAGTACTGCTATACAATGGAATATCAGTTTCGCTCGTATTTCCTTCCAGAAATAATAACTCATTCACATTATAGGCAGAATACATTATCAGCATTGCACCGATAACTAAAGCCGTTATTCCAACACTGTTCTTCAAATTCATTTAGATTCAATCCCCAAAAATGCTTTACAGTTAGTTTACTACACTATTCAAGAACAGTTTAGCAATCGCTATTTACGATAATTCGTTTTTTTATTCCTTCAGCAATATTTTTCCAAGCTAGTAAGACTTTCAGATTAGAGTTTAGTGTGGCCCTCAGAGAAGGGATATCATCTGCACTTATGTGTATTATTAATTCTCGTTTTTGTACTTTAGTTCTAACTAATGCTTTTTTATTCGGCTGATGTTTTTGGTCTACCACTATTGCTTGATGAATAGCCTGTAAACTTTTGGTTGAATCGAATGGAATAACTATATCTGCCTTCAAAGGTTTTTCAATACGATTTAAACCCAATCACCATTTAAATTCTTTAATTATCATTTCAAATCTTTCGATTCTTCTTGTTTTCAGATTTACAATAGAAAGTATCAAATCATTGTTATCTTTCCTCGATATATTTAATGAAAATTCACAAATTTTGTCATCATTTTTTATTATTGGTATCTGAAGGAAATCAGATAACAATTCTACAAATTTAATATCTTGTTTTGAAGTGATTGTAAGACATTGTAACTTTATTCTTTTACCTTTTTTTGATTTAGGGAAATATCTAACATGTCGTACAATCAGAGTTGGATTAGAACTTTCAAGTTGAGTCTCTTGTCTACGTATGAGTTCTATTTGGATAGGACTGTTAAGCCCTCTATATACCATAATTAGACGTGTAACGTCAGAATCGTACATGTTGTCTATAAGTTGTTTTAGAGGCATTTTGCCTCTGACTAATTTCCTTGCATTGGGGAGTATCTTTACCAATTCTTTTGCTAATTTTCTAGTGTTTTGTGATGGATTTCTTCCTGTAGTTACAGTTATCACTTAGCCTCTTCCTTTTCAGAGTTACCAGTCTCCTTTTGGCTTCGTTTCCTCTTCGGTTGCTCAGATTCAGCTTCTGAGATTGAGGTTGTTTCTTCTTCCATCGATTCTGAGGGTGAAATTATAGAAGTCGCACTGGCAGCTGCTCTCTTCGCTATTTCTCCTACCTTTGTAAATGGAAAATAGGCTCCTCCAGTGAATTGATTGCCGCACCGGCGACATTGCCATAATCCAACACTAAGTCTTCGAGCAGCTCTGACTTTACATTTTGGACATTCATGTTTTTTTCGTAATCGTACAAGAATATCTATATGTCTCCTTCTTGGAGCAGTCCCATATCGAGTTGATAATCCACCGCCCAGACGGGTCTTTCTCATTTTTGGCAATTATCGTGTTGCCTCCATTATGAGTTTTCGAATCTCTTTAGATTTCTGAATCGCGGTCTCGACTGCCGATTCGATTTCACTCGGTTCAAACCCTCCTAGACCACCCTTTTGCATTGCACAAACACAGTCCTCGTTATCTATGCCAACAGTCAGTCTTGTACTCATGGCATTTTCTTCTTGGATGTTCGGGTCCAACATCAAAGTTTTTCCTATCTTTGCAAATGTAACAGGAATAGGATGATCATTTATTGGCAATGGTTGCTGACTATCTTTAATGATTAATTCATCATTTTTGATCTCGTATTCATTCATTTTACTTGTAAGAAGAGCTGACAAGGCTGCATAGGTTGAGGTATCAATGAGATTACCATAATGATCAAGCATGTTTAAGTCAATGAAAACAACAAAGACTTTTTTACCTGGAATTATGGACAATTTTGTAA
>DAOUZW010000170.1 GCA_030671315.1 Candidatus Bathyarchaeota archaeon | reverse complement strand
AATCATTTAATATACGAAAAATATTCTTCAGACTGTGAGGAGTCTCACACTTGCTAGTAAAGAAAATAGAGTGGGATGATGAAGAGGAGGATAAGAGCGAGGACAAAGAGTGGGGAGAAGAAGAGAGCTGGGAAGAAGAGGAATGGTAGGATCCCCGCGAATAGGTCAACATCTTCGCTCTTAAATAATTTTTATTTTACTGGATGAATTCTATGGGAAGAGTAGCAATATTAGATAAAGAACTATGTCGCCCGAAGGATTGCGGGATACCGTGCATAAAATTCTGTCCAAAAGTCAGAACTAGAGTTGAAACAATAAAAATTCCCGAGTCTGAAGAGAAACCCGTTATTACAGAAGCTCTCTGTACAGGATGCGGAATCTGTATAAAAAAGTGTCCTTTTGAGTCAATAACCATTGTTAATCTGCCAGAGGAATTGGAAGGGGAGTCCAGTCATCGTTTTGGACAAAATTTGTTTAAGTTATATCGTTTACCCACGCCTCAGCTAGGAATTGTTACAGGTCTTCTCGGAAGAAATGGTACCGGAAAGACGACTGCCCTTCAAGTCCTAGCAGGAGAGCTTAAGCCCAACATGGGAAATTTCAATGATCCTCCAGAATGGTCAGAGATAATCAGACATTATAGGGGATCGACTCTCCAAACTTATTTCGAGAAACTTTCGAAAAATAAACTCAAGATTTCATATAAACCCCAATATGTTGACAAAATACCCAAGGTTGTCAAAGGCAAAGTTACAGATCTTTTAACAGCAGCTGATGAAAAAAACAAGTTTAAAGATCTTATAGAATCCTTGCAGTTGAATGAAATCTTAGATAGACAAATCGGGGTCCTTAGCGGTGGAGAGCTGCAAAGAGTAGCTATAGCCGCTACTGCATCTCACATCGCAGATGTATACATATTCGATGAACCGTCAAGTCATTTAGATGTTAGTCAGAGAATAAGAGCCTCAAAAACAATTAGAGAACTTGCAAAAGAAGATGCCATGGTAATAGTGGCAGAACATGATTTGGCTATGCTCGACTATCTTTCAGATCAAATCTGCTTAATTTATGGTGAACCCGGAGCTTATGGAATAGTCTCACGTGTGCATGGTCTTGGTGCGGGGATAAATACGTATCTTGGAGGATTCATTTCTGATGAAAATATGAGGTTTAGATCTGAACCAATTAAATTCCATTTTAAACCTGCAAGAGAATTAAAAGTTGTAAGAACTTCTAAGATTGGTTGGAAAGATAAACTCTTAAGAAGAGGAGATTTTGAACTGAAAATAAATAGTGGTGAGATTTCTCAAGGTGAAGTTGTTGGCATATTAGGCCCAAATGGTATCGGTAAAACAACATTCATCAAATTTTTAGCAGGGATAAATGGTTCTGATACAGAAGAAAGCCCTCTCAAAGGTTTTGACTTGAGTTATAAACCTCAATATATCTCTACTGAATATTCTGGAGAAGTCAGGTCATTATTTTCTAGTTTGGCAAGTTCGACTTACGGAACAGATAAGTTTGAGACTGAATTCGTAAGACCGCTAGGGCTTAACAAGCTTTTAGATAGAAATCTTCGAGACTTGAGTGGGGGAGAACTTCAAAGGATTGCAATAACAGCTTGTCTTTCCAGAAACGCTCAAATCTATCTTCTGGATGAACCAAGTGCATATTTAGATGTTGAAGAAAGATTGATTGTTGCCAAGCTTATGCGTAAAATTGCAGAAGATCGAGCTGCGTTTGTTTTCGTTGTTGAACATGATATTGTTGCTCAAGACTTCATCTCCGATCGATTGATGATATTTGATGGAGATCCTGGAGTATCAGGTTTTGCACATAAACCAATATCACTGAGGAATGGAATGAACTCGTTTCTTTCATCTATGAGTATCACCTTCAGAAGAGATCCGGATTCAGGCCGACCAAGAGTTAACAAGTTCGATAGTAAACTTGACCGTTCACAGAAAGATATAGGGGAATATTACTATGTGCCTGCTATCTCCAGAGATTGAGAAATAAATCTAAACTCTTATAATATGAGCCACCAACTGTAGTTCTGTCACAGTTTTCAGAGTTGTTATAAAATGGCGCGGTTTTGTCCAGAATGTGGTGGAGAGCTAACTTATGACCCAGTACTCAAGCATAATATTTGTAAGAGTTGTGGATTAACTTTTACACCCCAACAACTTATGGAAGCAAAAAATGAAATTGCGGATAGACAAGAGAAGTCGTTTGACCAGAGGAAAAAGAGACAAAACGAATACCTGAAATGGTGGCTATCAAAGAAAGATTGAGTCATGGGACTTTATTCTAATTGATTTGCAAAATCGAATTACTATGTATAGGTAATGAATTGCTAATAGGTAAGACACTGAATACCAATGCACAATGGTTATCCGAAAGGATAACAAAATTGGGAGGCGACATAAGAAGAGTCACCATTATCGAAGACGACGTCAAGACTATTGCATTAACCCTTAAAGAAATTGTAAGAAGAAAACCGAATCTAGTAATTACAACGGGAGGGTTGGGTCCAACATTTGATGATAAAACCCTTCAAGGATTCTCCAAAGCCTTCGATAAGAAACTAAGGTTAGATAAGACTGCACTGAAACTTGTAAAGTCAAGATATTCAAAAATATTCAAAAATAGGAGATTTGAACTCACACAACCAAGGTTGAAGATGGCTATGCTCCCGATGGGTGCTAAAGCTATTCAAAACCCTGTTGGTACAGCGCCTGCAGTGATGTTAACCAATAATAATGTAGACTTTCTAATTCTTCCTGGTGTCCCAACAGAGCTTAAAGCAATTTTTAAAAATAATATAACTAGCCTAATCAAGAAAAAAAGTGTCACTAATTTTTTTTATGAAACAAGTTTCATAATATACGGACTACTTGAATCTCAAATTGCTCCATTAATAGATGAGGTATTGGAAGAAATCAATCAAATATATATTAAATCACATGCACAGGGAG
>DAOUZW010000102.1 GCA_030671315.1 Candidatus Bathyarchaeota archaeon | reverse complement strand
TACAATTTGGAGATTAAACCATTCGCCAGGTGTAAATGTTCCATCTATTGTAGGTGGACTGCCAGTATATTGGCTGTTTATTACAGGTCTTTGCGAATAAGCAAATGGAATCATTACTGCTGCTGTCGATACAAGTAATATTGCTATGATACTGGAGGAAAGGACTTTTCTCATCATCACATCATCTACTTGAATTACGGCTATTGTAAGTATTTGCTTAATAAAACCTGTGGAAGGTTTGAAAAAGATGCAGACGATAAAAAGATCTATCTCTTAATATAACTCTCAAAATATTAATCCTCAATTCCAGTGCTTCACATGTATAAAATCGAATTATATTATGATCGCGATGCAACATACTCGACTGATCTTCAACAGATATTGGATATTATGGAGAAATTGAAACTGACTTGGCAAATCGAATATGATACATTTGAAGATCAAGATATTTCTGCTGAAGAATCTCAAGAAATTGAAACATCTATCAGATCAATCCCGCCACAAGTTAGAGGCAGATTTGTTACCTCGGGGAATCACATTCTTCCACTTTCCAAAAAAAAGAACCTCAATCTAAAAAACACTCCAATCATTATTTTAAAAAAGAAGGAGATATCTATTGCAGTATTTCCTCACTTGCTCGGTACAAACTATGGAAAACCTCTAGAGTCACTTTCTAGGATCTTGAAGGTTGGACCAGACGAATATCTTGAGGCCAAAGGCTTACTGGAGGATCCGATTGTGAAAATACTTTCAGATTATCCTGAAGCTTTAGGAACAGGCACCTCATTTATGAACATAAATGTAGAGACAGATGCAGGAATTATTGATATTCTGCTCAAAGATGAGCAAGAAAATCACATAGTAGTAGAAGTTGAGACAAAAGCAAAAGATGCAGCAGTAGCACAAGTCTGCAGACTAGCAGCAGGCTATGCTAAATCAATTAATCTACCATTTAACAAAATACGAAAGGCCTTAGTATGCATCAACTACGAAGGACAATTAGAGGTAACATGTGAAGGATCAGAAGTAGAATTCTATCAAATCGAACTAGTTAGACTCAAATGAAAAATTTGATTGGAGATAATTTTACTTTAGGAGCTATTTTATCCCTATTAATTTCGGAAGATTCCCCACCATTCCAACACTTTTACCTCTCAAAATTAGAGCTCCTCTTACTCCCTCTATCGACTGTGCAACCCTTAATCCCTTTTTTACAGACTCGTTAAGATCTTCCCCTACAACCGCATTACAAACTGCCGTAGCAGCTGCATCCGCCAATGCAGCATCATAAGCTATTACTGTAGCAGCGTCAGCAGAACCGAAACTTTCCGCATGACCAACAGTGGCTGAGCTCGTTCCAATTCCTAGAGGGACGTCTTCTTGCAGAATTCTAAAACCAAGTTTGCCTGAAACTGGAACTCCTCCAGCATATATGGCAACATCTAATTTGACAGATCTTCTTACAGAGACTTCGCCACCGTCTTCAACAACTATTACCTTAGCTCCATGGTTCTCCATTTCCTCGGCCGCCAGATCGGCTATAGCTCCCGCAACAGCTGCCATTGGTCCTACCTTAGCTCTTTCAGCAGCGTCAGACATTCTGTTGACTACTTCTGGTGCACCTTGTTGAATCTTGATCGGTTCTAGTGTCCGGATGAATTCAGGATGAATAACCGAATACTTTTTCAAATCGTCTCGATTCTTTTCGATATTCTGAAATGCAGCCTCTGCAGCCTCAAAAATATCGGTCTTTATTAAAATAGATGATTCTCCAATGGTCCTTTTCAGTTTGAATGTCTTCGGGATTTCGGATCCTCCTATTCAGATAGTTTTATGGCTCTTGTGGGGCAGGCATCGACGCATGCTCCACAGTCTACACATTTGTTTTGATCAATTTCAACGGTTAGATCGCTTTGAGCTGAGATAGCATCAACAGGACATACGGTTATACAGTGTCCGCAATCTATGCATTTTTCTCTTAATAACTCTATGAAACGACCTACGTGGACGTCTACACCCATTTGTTTGAATGCAGAGATTGTGCTTTCAGCTTTGTCATCTGGAACTTCTATGAGAACTTCTCCAGTACCCTCGTCTACTTGAGCTCTCAAGATATTGATTGGGGCTTTAGTGCGTAAAATTACTGAGGCTATTATCGGTTCAGAAGTTTTTTCCTTATCGAATCTTAGACGTGCTTTCATTTTATTTACTCTCCTAGCAATCTGCTTATTTGTTCACTAGTTACGATACCAAGGATCTTTTTTTCAGAGTCTACAACTGGTAGAGCGGATATGTCGTGTTTTTTCAGTTTTCTTACACAAGAGTCAATCGGTTCCTCTGGTGAGGCTGTTACTACCTGGCGGGTCACTACGTTCGAAAGCTTTTCTTCTTTCTTGGCTACTGCTTTAGTGATATCGAATGAGGTCACTATGCCTTTCAAGATGCCACCGTCGTCTACAACTACGACGTGATTAACATTCTTTTCGATTATTCTTCGCGCCACTGTCTCGGTGTCTTCATCAATGTTACAGGTCACTGTTGGAATCATTATGTTTTGGACAAAAACTGCTTCCTTAGTGATTTTCATTGGTCTGCAAACCTCTGTTACTGAAAGTCTTTGAGTTGGAGAGGCTAACAGAAATTTTCCATCATCTATCCATTTCTTAAGAGTTGACGCTACTTCTCTGGCAATCTTTAGACTTGAGAGGGGTTGAGCAGGTATTTCCCTTTCTTTCAATTTCAATTTTCCTGATTTTAGTTCTGCGTAATCAGTCTCTTTGAGTGAAGGTCTACCCCTTCTAGGTATACCATAATCTAGAAGATTGGTTTTAATCTCCTCATCACTTATGCTTGTTTTCTTTGCTAGATCTTCATTAAGAATGGGTATTGGAATACCAAGTCCAACATACAGACTGGTCCCATAATTTGTATAGGTTGCTCCTCTGAGAAATTTTGGATCCATTTGTTTGAGATCTCCTTGAACCATAATCGTCCCAAATTTGTTTGTTGGGTCGTGTTGTGTGCCATGACCTGTTACGTATCCGATTCCGCCTCCGAGAAAGATCCTTGTGCCGACTCCTATGGTTTCGTAATCCGGATCATTTGTAAGTGGATTGAGCTCTCCTGCTCCAGAATAGGAGACATTACTATAATTTGGCAAAAGTTTGCCCATGTAGGTGTATATCACATCGTCTCTCCCATTCGTAGCAGCATTATACCTTTGATAGGCATTTCTGGGATTGCATAAAATGGCTTGATTAACATCTTGCAGAGTGAATGTTGTCTTTACTGATTTCCTAGGATAACAGTCAGTTCCATATGCGGTGGCGTCAAGTTCTATTTCTTTCCCTGCAACTAGATCCTCAATGACATGTCCACCACCATAGTCAAAGTTTCTTTCAGGATGCATTTTAGTAACTCCGAGATAAACGTCCACAGCAGCATTTCCATGATAAGCTTCGACACCATTCAAGTTTACATGGTCCATTTTTATTGGTGGATCAGCATGACCGAAATTTAGGAACAAGCCTGAGCTACACATTGCTCCAAAAGTTCCAGTGGTTACTATGTCTACATCTTTAGCGGCGACTTCTATCCCGTTGCTCTTCACAATTTCAGTCATCTCTTCTGCGGTGACAACATTTATTGTGCCTTTACTAATTTTCTCATTGATCTGATCTACTGTTCGAATGTTTTTCAAGCTCGCTCATCCCATAATAACTATAACAGTGTTATTTCCTCATATTAATACTTTGATGGCATAAATATTCCTATAGGAATTTTCAGAAAATGTGGATTAAGCACTACACAATCAGTACAAAGACGTTTGTTCAGTTAAAATATTTCAGAAACTTTCGATCAAACCCAATTCTCTTATGATGCATTCTTAGATCTTGAACAATTATCTTTTCTTCCAATTCCATTGCTTGATCAAAGGTGAGATTTTGTCTAACCTCAGGGTATATGAGAAGATTAGTCTCATAAGTAGGGTCCCGACCAACTTCACTGATCATCACTAGAACACCTCTATAGAACGTGGTCTTCTCAATCAAGATTGCCCTCAAAAGACGATCTATAGCCTTATCAGTATAGTCCATCTGAACGAATCTCTGCCAACCAAACACAATTGATGCGCCTTTAATAATGAAAGAATCTGCGAGCTCAGCACTATAGAGACCTGAACAACCAGCTAGAACTATAACGGTATTCTGAAACTCTCCCTCCATCGATTGGACAAACTCAGGCCCTATGGAAAAATATACGTTAGAACCATTGATCTCTCGGGCTGGCACTACAAGATCAGTTAGCTGTTCAACAACATATTTGTGTTCATTATAAGGCTCCCCAGTGAAGAGGTAGACTGGATATCCTGTAACCGGATGATCCAATGGCAGAAGAACTTCTGCAGGAGTGGATTGATGAACTCTGAATACGATTATCTTGTAACCCATCGATGGAATTTTTTTATAAAGATCTAAAGTTACTTCGGAACCTGTGAATATTTCAGGTGTTAAACCAACAGCTTCAGACATTCTAATGAATTCTTCCGTAAAGGAAGGATTGGGATAAGCAATTGAAAGTTGATCGATTAAAGCTGCCTTATTTGCAGATTGAGTTTCAGACGGCTGTGAAGAAGAAAACCAGCTTTGAACAGCGAAAACGATTACCCCAATCATAATTATGGCAAAAGCTGCTTCAGTAATTCTTTTTCCAGTTTTCCTCTTCTTAACCCGCTTTTTTGATGATTTCATAATCGCAATCGAACTCACATAGGAAGTATCCTTTTTGAATCTTATTCTTTGATTATAATATCCCTTTCTCATTCGTGATAGTTATTTCTCCATCTCGATAGCAAATGATCCCATTATCATCTCAGATCGTTAAACTTATCTTTCAATCTGTAATAGGTTCAAGAATACGTATTAAGCAATGGTGAAACACAGTTGGAAAGCAATACAGTCTTCGTTGGAAATAAGCCCGTAATGACCTACGTACTATCAGTCATCAGCCGTGTAAATATGGGTGGCAATGAGGTTACATTGAAGGCCAGAGGCCGCGCCATAACCACTGCC
>DAOUZW010000031.1 GCA_030671315.1 Candidatus Bathyarchaeota archaeon | reverse complement strand
CTTCATCAAGTGCATTTGAATCTCCCTCATCCAGTATCTTTAAAAACCTATGATAACCTCCGAAGAGTTCATCGGCTCCTTGACCAGTAAACGCTCTTGTTATGCCAAAGTCCCTTGCAAGTTTTGCACATAGATAAAAAGGGGTAGCTAAACTCAATTTTACTGGATCAGCTTCCTCTATTCGCCATATGTTTTCTTTCAAAATATTTTCAAGATTATCTTCATCTATCTCTTGAATCTTCAAATTGATTCCAAGAAGTTTCGCTGCCTTTTCTGCCCATTCTGTTGAAGGTTGACCTTTAACTCCCACAACTAGCCCAACAACATCAATATCATTTTGAGATAAAATATGTGCAATAAGAGAGCTATCTATTCCTCCAGAAAAACAAACTCCTACTTGTTTGGATTTTAATGATCTTTCTAATACAGCCTTTCGCAATAAGCTTCCTAATCTTTTAACGATTACTCTATTATCAGTGTCAATAAATTGTTGCGATGTTATTTGTCGTACACATGAAGGTTTACGGTCGCGACCCAATCGCCAAATATGGCCAGGTGGGAATATCTTCGTTTTTTTTATTCCAAGATTCCAGAGAGCTTTTTTTTCAGTCGATAAAGCGATGAAATCCGCATCCCAGCCATAATATAGAGGTTTGAGGCCGATAGGATCCCTCGCAACAACTATCTTTCCCTCGTGAAGGATTACAATCTCATATTGACCATCAACCTGTGATACAAATTTTGTTAATGATCTTTCTGGAGTGTTCTCAGAAAGGGTTTCAAGTAGTTGATCGAATGATTGTTGAAATTCCAGATAATCGCTTTCAATGATTAACGAACGACTATGAGATACAATTGGTTGAGGAGAATAATTTGGCTGAATCTTCAACATATTATATGCAATTGCAACACTTGACGACTGAATTTGGTCTAACTCTTCAAGTTTTTTTGTGAAAAAGCATCCATGATTCGTTGCAATACCTAGGTTTTCATTTCCCCTATGTTTTTGAGCCTCCATCATCTTCTTTAAAATAGGAATTGTATTGAAACCTTTTCTCGATTTGACTGCGCTTACAGCACCCATAGATACTCTCTATTCCCCTTCAGATTGATTTCATGAAGTTGTTCAATGACTATTAAGCTCGATTATTTTGAGTAAAAAACCTTATACATAGATTTTAAATGAAATCTTACTGGGGATTGATGAAGTTGAAGGACCCAATTCCGCTCGCAGCAAGGATCTTAATCTCAACAATTTTTATCATGGCAGCAATAAACAAATCTATGGATCTTCTGGGAAGTGAACAATATATGGCGGCGTATGGTATCCCTGCCGCAGGAATATTATTGGTTCTTTCTATAATAATAGAAATTTTTGGTGGCCTATCAATACTATTGGGATTTAAGGCTAAATGGGGGGCTATTGCTTTATTCATATTTTTAATACCGACAACTCTCATATTCCACACAGAGGTCACAGATCAAATTCAATCTATCATGTTGCTGAAAAACTTGGCAATGATGGGTGGACTACTTATGGTGGCGAATTATGGGTCTGGTCCATACAGTCTTGATGAGCACTTCGATTTAAAAAAGAAGACTCGAGCAGAGTGAACTGCCCAACCTGATTCCAAAACAATTACTTAGCGTAAGTATCGTAGAACCCATAAGCCATTTAAGAGTAAGATGTAATCAGAGCCTATATGCCAATTCTTCCAATAGATACCGGACGTTATGGAACTCCAGAAATGCGTAAGATCTTCGAAGAGGAGAGTAGGCTTCAGAAAATTTTGGATGTTGAAGCCGCAGCTGCATATGCTCATGCACAAGTTGGTAATGTTCCAAAAGAAGTAGCTGAAGAAATAATAGAAAAAGCAAATATTCAATATGTAAAACTTGAAAAATGCAAAGAGATCGATAAAAAGATCAACCATGACCTCATGGCTGTAGTTAAAGCGTTAACGGAGGTTTGTTCCCCATCGGCATCAAGGTGGATTCATTTTGGACTAACAAGTGCTGACGTTGAAGACACAGCATATGCCTTACAGTTCAAAGAAGCTCTCAAGATCATACGAATAAGACTCATCGATCTTGAGAAGATTTTGATAGGTCGCGTAGAGAAATACTACAGTACCGTGATGGTGGGTCGAACTCATGGTCAACATGTGAATGTGATAACTTTAGGTCTTAAGTTAGCAGTGTGGATGAGAGAGGTATCGAGACACTTACGGAGACTGGACCAAATGGAAGATAGAGTTGTCGCAGGGAAGATCATGGGAGTAATTGGAACAGGATCAGGACTTGGCAAAAACGCGATTGAAATCCAAAATATCGCGTTGAAAAAGTTAGGATTGAAATCGGCTGATATGGTTACGCAGGTTATTCAAAGAGATTTGCATGCGGAGCTAGTATCTACATTGGTATTGATTGGGTCAAGTATGGACAAATTTGCGTTAGAGATACGTAATCTCCAAAGGACCGAGATAATGGAGTTAATGGAACCTTTTAAGAAAGACAGCCAAGTAGGAAGTTCTGCAATGCCTGCAAAGAGAAATCCTGTTAAATCTGAGAGAATCTGTAGCTTGGCGAAATTGATGAGGGGTCTATTAATCCCTGCTTATGAAAACATTGCATTGTGGCATGAACGTGATTTAACTAATTCAGCTAATGAACGTTTCATATTCTCCATGTCTTTCATTCTTCTTGATGATATGACAAATTCTATGAATAAAATACTTGCAGGTTTAGTAGTCTTCCCTGATAACATGAAGAGAAATCTTGCTTTAACAGGAGGGCTCAACCTTTCTGAAAATGTTGTTAAAACATTAGTCGAGAGAGGGATGGGGCGACAAGAAGCTCACGAGGTTGTGAGGAATTGTTCAATGAAATCAATCACCAAGAAAATTCCATTTGCCACAGTTCTAATGGAAGAAGAAATGATTTCAAAATTAATCTCGCAAACTGAAATTGAACATATATTGGATCATTCAAAATATCTTGGCGTTACAACGAAGCTTATTAAAAATGCTATCGCTACAACCAAATCCGAACTAGAAAATAATTAATGAGTGTGAGGGTCAGCGGTAAGAGATAGTTTTGATCGATAACGTTTTCGAAAAATCAATACGATAATTCCAACTATGGATGCACCCATCAAGAGTCCTAATATGAATGAATAAAGTACGTTATCAATAGTAGAAGACTGGTCTTCAATTGTCAAGATGAATAATTGCATCGTTATCTTGTCTTTTCTAATATGTGCAATTGTAGTCTGATATACTTCTTCTCCACCTGAAATAATGATTTTTATTGGATGACCTATCTCATCGATCCATTGCGCAGTAATTTTAACATGATATTCGAGAGGGGCTTCAAACATTACTATTGTGATATTTGTAGGGTTACTCAAAACCTCATACGGAATAGATTGGGTAGATGAATTTGTCTCAGGAATTGTGATCACCACTTCTCTATCACTCATGAGTTCCCATGTAAGAATCTGAATACTTACTGGAGCTTTCAAGCGCAATGGACCCACCCAAACGAGATCAGGATAACTTGGAACTGTGCAATAAACAAATAAGATTTGACTGGAACATAGAATTGTGATGAGGCCAATTAATCCAAGTTGCCGTATCAATTCTCTCAACTCAGCAATGTTTTGTGTGAGTTAATTGACTGGATTTTTATCTTCTATTTGTTTTTTGATATTTTTTGCTAATGTCGTTCCGATAGTGGGAACTGATACGAGGGACTGGAGATTGGCTTTTCTAATATCTACAATTTTATGCAAACCGGCATTATGTAACATTCTTGCACGAATCCTTCCTATTCCCTGCAATCCAACTAACTCAATCAATTCCTCTTTTATACCATATTGAATTCTGCGACGTAAAATCGGAAACTTTCTTATCAAATCTTTATGTTGAAATAGTCTAGCAAGTTGATTCGAAGCAAAAATTAACCATTCAGCTGTCTGAGTTAATCTTAACAGATCTCCTGATTCAACCTTATATTTTCCTAAAAGATCGTTCTCGGTAATCTCTTGAATCCAATCATTCATCACCGCAACGCATTTAATTTCTGAAATGAAGTCATCAAGATTTTGTTCATATGAATACATCGAATTCCATGGATCAGGTTGTTTAAAAATCAGTTCGCTCGAATGTTCGCTTGCATAAGCAATTAGTTGCTCACTTTCCTTACCACGAGGATATAATTTAGGGGATAAATCAGGAGTATGCGAGACTAATTGAAGAATACTAACTTCAGTGAGTTTCTCAGGTCTATTATAAAGTCCGTCTCTAATGATGACCGCTGAGACTGGGTCTATATAGAGTTCGGAGACTCTTCGACCGAATGGAGTGGCTAATAATTTGCCAGATTCCATCGTAATCATTTCTTCATTAAAAAGGAATCTTAGAATTTTCTTAACTTTAATTTGGAGCATTTTGAAATCATATTGTTGGGCATGAAAAGTTTGAGAAAAGAAGTCGTAAAGGTCTTCTTCTGTATAGGCAAATCCCGTTGCAATGGTTGAAAGGACGTGAGGTCTTAAAACATTCTCAATTGAGAGTTTTGACCATATTTTCTCAGGTTCTGAGCGTACATACTTCCCCATTAATTGTTCTTGCTCAACCGATGTCTTTGCGATAAGAATAGATTCTCCGACTTTGTCATATTTGGGTCGTCCCGCTCTACCCGCCAATTGTTTATATTCTAAAACGGATATCTCTTCGCTCCAAGATTTTGGGTCATATCTTCTATAGTTACTTATGAGAACCGCTCTGGCAGGTAAATTTACACCTGCTGCAAGAGTTGGAGTTGCAGATAAGATCTTAATCTTTCCATCTTTGAATGATTCTTCAATTAATCTCCTATGCGATGCATTTAAGCCAGCATGATGAAATGCGGTACCCAATTTTACCTGTTCGGCAAGTATTTCACTTAATCCGGTTCTCTCTCCTGAGGTCAGTATTTTATCCGCTACGGTTTTAAGATCTTTTTTTAGGCTTGTTGAGATTTTACGAGAGAGAACTTTTGAAATATTTTTTCCATAACTGACTGCATCCCGTCTAGTCTGTGTAAATATAAGTGCCTGTCCACCTTGTTTGAGTATGTCTAGAGCAATATCAATAGCTGGTTTTTTGGTTTCTGTTAAAATTCGTCTCGCTGAGCCATCTTTGAATTGTATCTCGCCATCATAAAACACACCCTCTCTGAGAGGGACAGGTCTCCACTCCGTTGTGATGGGTATTCCCTTTATCCACTTTGAGATTTCATCGGCGTTTTTTACGGTAGCGCTCAATAAGAGAAATTGTGCGTCAGGGTTTAGTTTCATCAGCTTTGTGAGTGTGATTTCTAGTGTGGGGCCTCTCCCTTGATCTGTTAAAAGATGTATCTCGTCAGCCACAATAGTGTCGATCTGTTGCATCCAAGGTGCTTTGTGTCTTAGTAGGCTGTCTGCTTTTTCATTTGTTGAAATAATTATATCGTATTTGCCGAGCCATTCATCTGTGCTGTCATAATCACCAGTTGAGAGGGAGATCTCTAGTTTATCGCCGTTGGATTTTGTTAGTTCACGATACTTCTTGAATTCTTCATATTTTTCATTTGCTAAAGCTCTTAGTGGTGTAAGGTAGATGCATTTGGTATCATTCTCAAGTATGTTTTTCAAAATGCAGAGTTCTGCAACAAGTGTTTTTCCGCTTGCAGTTGGGCTTGCGAGAACTACGTTTTTTCTATTTAATACTCCGGCAGTGATCGCCTCTTCCTGAGGTGGATATAATTGATTATAACCGTGTTGGACGATAATTCTCTTAATTTGTTCAGGAATGTCCAGTTCATTTATTTTCAATATGTTTCTTCCGAGTCTATTGAATGGAAGGGAGAGTGATTAGATGGTTATTAATGATGGTGGTTTAGCTTGAACCGCTACTTGTTCTTTTTACCTTGCCGTCTTCGGGTGAATAAATAACGCCTTCTCTACTGAGGCGTCCAACAAGCATTCTAGCTTGGTCTTCAGTCATGTCTTTTTTCTCTTGAAGGGTCTCATATAGTTTGGACTCTTCTACCATGCCAGTTTCTTGCTCCATTTCGGTTATAAGGTCAAGAACCTCTTTCATTCTATCGACTAGACTTTTTGGTTTGCCAGTCATTATGACATCAATATCCATTTTTCCAGTGGTCGTGTCGATTCCAACATCCTGCAATGATACTGACATCAATCTTATCACTGCTCTCGCATCTTCAACAGTAACTTCTTTTCTGAGATATGCTCTTGCTCTTGCCTCGGTTAACCTAATTAGAGCTTCCAATTGACGTGGAGTAATTGCAATAGGAGATTCAGCAGAACCTGAACCAGCTCTCATCTTCAAATAGAAATCTTTGATTTCATTAGCTGCTTCATTAGAGATGGTTATGTCAAGCTTTTTTGCAAAACTGATATACTTTCTTAAAAGATCAGGGGGCAGAGGTGCTGTTTCTGGAGCTGAATGAAGTCTATGGAGCGTCAATACGTGTTCTGACATTTTGGTGTCAATTTCGCTTTCAGGAACATCTCTCATGACGAAAATCAGATCAAATCTTGATAATATGGTGACTGGCAAACTTATGTTCTCATTAATGTTACGATAAGGATCATATCGGCCAAGAGCTGGATTTGCGGCTGCAATTATTGAGGCTCTTGCGTTCAAGGTAGCAACAATTCCGCCTTTGGCAATGCTAATTGTTTGTTGTTCCATGGCTTCATGAATGGCGACTCGGTCGTCAGGTCTCATTTTATCGATTTCATCAATTGCACAGACTCCTCTATCAGCGAGGACAAGTGCGCCTGCTTCTAGAATCATGCCGCCAGTTTTCTCTCTGACTACAGCGGCGGTCAAACCTGCTGCTGTAGAGCCTCTTCCACTAGTATACAAACCTCTAGGAGCGACCCTTGATACGTATTGGAGGAGTTGGCTTTTAGCTGTCCCCGGGTCTCCTACCAATAGTATGTTAATATCTCCTCTGATTGTTATTCCATCTGGAAGTCGTTTTGGCATGCCACCGAATAACAGGTATAGAATAGCTTCTTTCATGTCGTCATAGCCGTATATTGAAGGTGCGATCGACATGATCAATTTACGATGTATCCAAGGATCTTTTGACAGTTCAAGAATCTTTTCTTCTTCTTCAGGACTAATTTCTAGAACCTGAACTTCTTTGCCGGATATTTGAAGATGATTTGCATCCATGTAAAGATCGAAGGTTCGTAGTTTACCCCGTCTACCTAGAAATTCTTGCTCAGCTCTTACTATGCCTGTGACGGTTATCCTATCACCTGGTCTTGCCGTATCTGATAAATCTTCGAGCACTCTAGCATCCATAGAACGTGGTAATTGTCCTGGCGGGAGATCTTCTGGACGTTCTTGAAGTCTCATTTCTTGTGAGTTTATGTATGTTGATTCCTTCTCTTTGAAGTCAAGGAACTTGCTTCTGCAACCAGGTCTGGTGCAGGAGTCTGGGCTCTCCATAAAAAGTCCTTTCTGATCGATTCTAATCTTAGCTCCACATCTTCTACATTCAAAAATTGCCTGTGTAAGGTATGGTTTCACTTGGGCTGCTCTGACGATTATCCCATCTACTGATACCAATCTACCTAAATTTTGAGAGCCTACTTCACGAAGAGATATCCGTTCATGAAGACCTCGGAATCTAGCTATGAACCTTTTAGTAATTTCAGCATAAGCTGGATCCTCTATCTTCATTTGCGCCCAGATTGCTCTATTGGCAAAATCGAGATATTCATCTGGTTTTCCAATTAGTTCTCTAGCAAATTGTGGATCGAATGAATATAGATCTTCAAAGTCTACCACTAATGCTCGGATGTCTGAGGATGGCATCTGAGATAATTTTTCTCTATATTTGTCTTTGGACCCGAACTTGAAATCTTTCAGAAACTTTTGAAAACTCTGTTCTGGACTTTCTTCGCTCATTCCTCGTCCTCTAGATGTAAAATTTTATTTTTCCATTCATCGATTATTGATCTCAGATCATTGTAGAGTCTTCTTTCCTCAACAGCCATTTTCTGGATAGTAGCGTCAGTTATCGAAGGATTGGTTGCTAGGTATACTATCTTGTGTAAACGACAATTGATGATGTCTTTTGACTGACTGAGAGTATTTTCGAAAAGGGCCTTTTGCGATGGGTCTTTATCTTTTTTATTTGAAAGCTCACGTAATAATTCTTTGAGTTTACTGTAGAAATCATAATCCAGAGGAGGTATTTCTCTGGATTCTGGAATGGATTCTCGCCAATGTATTTTTGCGAGATCGGGACCCTCAAGAGGTTTCTCATCAAGGATTTTTACTATATGGTTCTTGGTTAATTCTCTGGCTAACCAGCGTGGAATTTGAATCTCATCTCCAACCTTGAATGGTCCAAAAGTCTTTCCGCTGAAAAATAATTCAGGAGTATCATGTACGACTCTGGCCTTTATCATGCTTGATTCATAATCTGTTTCAAAGTCATTGATTGACAAGTTGGAATCACATCAAATACTTTTCAAGAGTTCCCGTAAACAGACACTGAAATAAAGGTTGATAATCTCCATTTGTTCTTGAAAATTGGGCAGACATCTATTTTAGGTATTTAATCTATCGGATTCGTCTATTCTGTATATTCGTGTATAATAGAAGTTTAATCAACCTTTGGTGCATTTCCATTGGAGATAAAGTATTGATGTAGCACACTCAATATGTAGCTATGATGTGGTTTAGACGATTTTTTATTGATATTCTAAAAGCTTAAGAGTATATTATGAGAAGCAGTTTTGAAGGTAGAATCTATTGAGTGAAGAGAAAATTACCCGACGTAAATACATGAAATATGCTGGTGCCGCTATTGCTGCTGGCGCGGTCGCAGCTGCAGGATATGGTGCCTATCAATATTCTGGCCAGCCTTCTCCAACTTCTCCAACATCTCCAGTGACAACTCCAACCATCGAAACTCCAGCCACAGGCAAGAAGATAAAAATCGGTGGAACCAAACCATTTACGGGTCCAGATGCAATATTTGGAATAGCTGAAGGTAGAGGGAACGAATTATGGGCAAAACTTGTCAATGAGGCCGGTGGCATCAAAGCTGGCGACGGAAACACCTACGAAGTTGAACTTGTTCTATACAATGACGAGCAAAAACCAGAGAATGTTCCTCGATTTTATGAAAAACTGATTAACGAAGATAAAGTTGACCTGTTGTTTGGACCGGTTTGGGGTCCCCTTGGCATGGCCACAGTGCCTATTGTAGAGAAATATCGTAAATTCGAGGTCTATGGTACCTGTTCATTCGACCCAGCTGTATACCAAGATTGGAAGTATATTGTTCATGTCATTACAAACGGTCCAAGCTACATGAATGCTCTCACTGACATGATCATCTCAAAGGTATTACCGAATGATCCTGACGCGAAAAACCTTGCAATTACGCATGGAGACGATATGTTTAGCAGGACAGTTGGTATATACGGTCATGAATATGCATTGGAACAAGGAATGAACGTGGTATTCTACGACTCATACGGTACAGGAACTACTGATCTGACACCTATTATTTCTAGAGCTAAAGCAAATGACCCCTCAATATTCCTAAACGCAGGAGCTT
>DAOUZW010000180.1 GCA_030671315.1 Candidatus Bathyarchaeota archaeon | reverse complement strand
GGAAAATATGGTGATATTGCGGTACAGACTAATGTTGAATATCAAAGACTTGGAATCGACATTTATGCGCTATCCAAGCTTGAAGTTAACATAATAGAGAGAAAGTGGGGTCAAGGAGCTAAAGCGATAGGCGGAGAAGTCAGGATAAAAGACATTGAGCGAGCTATTATGCTTAAAAAACGGGGATATTTTGTTATTCCTGACCCAGAAGATCCTGCTATTCAAGAAGCTTTCAAACAGGGAATAATACATTCTTTCGAAAGACATAGCAGAGTTGGAATTCCGACTATGGAAGGCTTCTTGGAAGATATTGACCAATTAAGAGAACAAGGTGCCAAGAAAATATCTTTGAAGACTGGAGCTTATAACGCTGTAGAAGTAGCATTCACCATGAAAGCCGCCTCAGAAGCTAAGATTGATTTTCTTACTTTTGACGGTGCTGGTGGTGGGACCGGTATGAGTCCCGTTCCAATGATGGATGAGATGAGTACTCCAACAGTATATCTTGAAACCCAAGTTTTGAAATGTGCAGAGATTTTAAAGAAGAAAGGTAAACATGTTCCTGATTTGGTTATGGCGGGTGGTTTCATTGATGAAAGTCAAACGTTCAAATCTATGGCGCTTAGTAATTTTGGGAACGGTCCTTATGTAAAAGCAATATTGTTCGGTAGATCTCCATTAACAGCAGTTATGAAGTCTTCACACTTTACAAGTCTTGCTGAAAGAAAAGCACTTCCAAGATCATTCTCACAAAAGTATGGAGATAGCCCTGAGAAATTCTTCATATGTGCACCTGAGCTTAAGGCTAAGTATAATGAGAGATTCAAGGAAATACCGTGGGAAGCGATCGGACTCTATGGATACATGAATGAACGTGTAAAAGTTGGTCTGCAGCAGCTAATGGCTGGTGCAAGAAAATGGAAACTAGAATTAATTGATAGAGATGACCTGATCGCCTTAACGGAAAGAGCCTCAAAGGCAACCGGTATACCCCTACCAGAAGTGAGACAAGACTTCTTTGAGAAATATTTATAAAAACAATTAGTAAAGAACGAATTTTAATAGTATGAATGGTGTGTTAGAAGCTTAAACACATAAAAGTGGGCGCCAAATTATGGCGACTTTTGGAATACCTTGGACTCAGAAAAAATATCGACCCAGAAATCTGGACGATATAGCAGGTAATAAAGAACCTTTAATATCATTTAGAAAATGGCTTTCTTCTTGGGAAAAAGGAATTCCGAAAAAGAAAGCAGTACTACTATATGGACCCGCCGGAACTGGTAAAACCGTTACAGCTGAGGCAGCATCACGAGATTTGAATTTCGATCTTGTGGAAATGAATGCTAGTGACAAGAGAACAACTGCCTCAATTGGAAAAATTGTGGGAACAGCCGCAGGGCAGAGTAGCCTTTTAGGAAAAAAGAGGTTGATACTTTTAGACGAGGTTGACGGAATTGATTCTAGGGCCGATAGAGGAGCCGTAGAAGCAATTATTTCCGCAATAAAAAAAACAAAATGGCCCATTGTACTAACAGCAAACGATCCTTGGAATCCTCGATTGGCGCCTCTACGTAATACTTGCTTAATGATCCAATTCAAGAAACTCGGACTTCGAGATTCTATACCCTACTTGAAGAAAATATGTGAAAAAGAAAGTCTAGAGATAGACGATAGAGCTCTGAAATTCCTTGTCGAAAGAAACGAAGGTGATATGCGTTCAATCATAAATGACCTACAGACTCTATCAACTGGAAAGAAAACAATTTCTTACGATGATGTCACTTTGCTAGGATGGCGAGATCGGAAGTCAAACATCTTTGAAGTATTAGGAAATGTTTTCAAAGCTAAGACTTGCAGTTGGGCTCGAAAAGCCATTGAGCTATCAGAAGTAAACTATGAGATGCTATTTGAATGGATATATGAAAATGCTCCAACTCAGTTATCGGATCCAAGAGATAGGGCTAAAGCACTTCAAGCTCTAGCAAAAGCAGATCTATTCTTAAAAAGAATAAGGCAAACACAAAATTGGCGACTGCTCTCTTACGCTCTGGACTTTATGACCGCAGGCGTTGCAATGAGCAGAGAACATACTACACCTGGATGGGTAAAAATGCGATTCCCAGAACGAATAAAACTGAGAGCAAAGGCCAGAAGAGAAAAAGCTTTACGGACTTCAATAGGAAGAAAGATAGCTACAAAATGTCACCTATCAACTGGAAGATCAATTCAATATTTTATGCCATATATCAAACAAATATTCAGTAACAAACCGAGAGACTCAAAATCAATAGCCGATTGGCTTGAACTTGACGAGGAAATGATAGAATATTTGAAGCAATGATCTCGTACTTCTAATTAAGAAAACAAATCTAAAGTGATTTTATTAACTGTTCTTCAAGGTTAATGTATCTCGTAATAATTGGTGAAACACTACCATAGATGTCTCTTAGAAATCTGACACTATCATCTTTTGATATTCTGTTGGACTTGTATGCTCTGATAATGATTTGAGATATGCCTTCAACTTTTAACTCAAGGTATTTTGCTACAGTATTGATCTCTCTGTCTTCTGTTAAGACTATGGCTTTGTTCTGAATAGCCAAAGCTACGCATGACTCCTCGCATACAGAAAGTTTTATGCCAGTTTTTGATTCGATTCGATCAATATGCATCATGTTCTCTAAATCAGGGTCATAGATCTCTAGCCAACCCTCTGAGATTGGGGTGTCAAAATTCCCACCCGTGATTTCTGTGATGTATGCTGTCGGAATAATTATTTTTTCATATGAATCATT
>DAOUZW010000172.1 GCA_030671315.1 Candidatus Bathyarchaeota archaeon | reverse complement strand
TTATTACCTGTCCTAGAAATTTTTTCCATAATTTGTCATCAATTTGCATCGTAGTTTTATGTTTTGGCATCAAGGGTTTTTCCCACAATAGCGTGAAATCATTTTACCATATTTAATGCTTATTAGACATTTTTTACTAATTGTTTACTACAAAAATAAAAACAAAAAATGATCCTTTTTTTCAACATTTCTCGTTAATTCTGTGTAAAACAAATCAAAATGTCGGAATTTCATTTATTAGACGTCATTAATTCGTAAGATTGTAATACCATAAAGAATTTACATGTACATATCTGTACACGAAAGCTTATAATGCGGGATTCACAACGATGATTGCCCTAGAAATCTAATCAAGCATTATCAAAGTCCACTACCCAGGTGTGAACTTTGCAAGCAGATAACCAACATAATCTAATTGACATAGATCTTCTTCGCCCTCATGAACAGATCGATCCGATAAGATTGCAAGAAATCAAGAAACAACTGATAAAAGATGGGACCCAGAGAGAACCAATAATAATTGATGGAGATCACCTCATTGTTCTCGATGGTCATCACAGAATAAGGGCACTCAAAGATCTTGGATATTCAAAGGTTGTTGCCTATAAGATCAATTATAATGACAATGATTTAATTCTTAAAACCTGGTATCCAGCCATAAAAGGTTCAAAAAAAGAACTTCAGACTACCCTTCATGATCACATCGCCTCCTCAGAAACCAAACCTATCCTAGTCAGATGTCCAAGACTCATATTGCATGATAAAGAACATAATCTGAAAGCTAATAGAAAAACCATAATGAATTCCATTCTTGGAAGATTTAGAATCAGATATGTCCGGAATGAAGATAAGGCAAGAGAACTAGCTAGACATAATAAATTTGCAGGATGCATAATCTTCGAAAGCATTGAAAAACAAGATGTGATCAATGCTGCACTATCTGGGCGCATATTTCCTCCAAAAACTACGCAGCACATAATACCTTGTAAACCTGAAAAATGTTTTATCCCTCTTGAGAAATTATGCAAATGCCCTCATATCACAACGACCAGTGATCTAAAATAACTAAAAATCTCAATCTCTCTCGAAGAACTCACTAATCTTGGTCATCTTATTCTTATGAAGAACATCAGCACATTTTTCCGGAGTTAATTTTTTAAATTCCATACCAAGTGATATGAGCATGCTTTGAGCTCCAGATTTCAATCGTGGTGCTGCCAGTATTCCTCTAACAGTAACACGATTAGTTTTCTTGACTTCATCAACATAACGTTTCAATTGTAAAACGGCTTCTTTGCCAGCGGATGCACGTTTTAATTCTACAACCACTATTCTTCCAAGTGCATCTTTTCCATAGAAGTCTATAAAACCTGGTTCGACTTTTCTTTCAAAATCAATTAATCTTAGACCCTCTTCCAAAATACCGGGATTAGAGACTAAAGCATCACGCATCTGTTCTTCGCTAACATGCAGATTGAATTCAGCATCATCAACAGGCCTTCCTGACGCAATGAATGATATATCGCGGAAGAAAATGTCCAGTATCTCTTTTGGTTTAGGACGATTAGATCTAATGTTCAGTGAAGAGCCCTCGAAGAAAATTGAGAACATACAGCCAGGAGGTTGCCAATTTACAGGTTCATAACCACTTGGTCTATGCACTTGGACAGATCCATCACCTTTAATCAGAGTAATTCTATCCCCCCAATCCAAGCTTGAAGACGCTCTACCAGAATATTCACATCGACAATTTCCAACAATAATAACAAAATCTTTTCGACGAAAAGACTCTGAAAGAATATTATTAGCCATCTGCAAGTCAGGTTTCTTTACTAATGAAAATTCTGAAACATAATTATCAGGGATCTGTTTCATTTTTGGATCCTCAAAGCCATTCTTACATAAAGAGTTAAACTTGAAAAGATTTTTATATGAACTAGTGTGTGGAACATTCAATCACTGTGATGCAATTGGAACCATCTAAAAAACCTGTCAATCTCCTCATAAAAAAGGTAGACCAAGAAGTCGCTGTTAAACTTAAGAATCATCTTGAATACAGAGGAAAGATGATAGATTGCGATAGTCACATGAACCTAATTCTTCAGGGAGCAACAGAGTACAGGGATGAAGAACCCTCTGCAAATTATGGAAACATAATTGTTAGAGGAAATAACGTGCTGTATGTTTGCATAGAACGCCCAATTTGATCTGTACAACTGGTTACGAATTTCATAATTTTAGGAAATTCAGATAGTTAGATTTCTAATATTACCTTTCACATATTCAAGCGCATTATCAATATCTATTGTTAAATTTGATTGTCTTCTAAAGCAGGTTATAATATTGTGAATATCTCTCTTCAGGTTATCATGAGCATTCGGATGATCAATATTTACACTCTGAGGCCAATCAATAATTAGTATCTGACCATTAGGTTTGATCAGTATATTATACTCGCTAAGATCAGAATGTATTAACTTAGCCCCCAGATACGCTCGCCTTACATTTCTCAGTATCTCTTTAGCAATTGATTTTGGATCTTCCATTTCCGCAAACTTGAGTTCAGTACCTACTATCAGACTCATCACGAGTATATGCCTATTGCATTTTACTGCCTTTGGAGTACTGACTCTTGCGGAAACAAGAGTTCTAAGAGCTGAATATTCTTTCTCCGCAGATAATTTTGACTGGTTTAGCCAAGAGATTTGATTTTGTTCAGCAACAAATCCTCTTCTTCTTAAGGTCTGTCTAAAACTTGTTCTCCCTAATTTATGGAATTTTACGGCAAGTCTTGTTCCTTTGGAGTTAATTGCTTCAAATATGTCAGATTCTTTTCCAACACCTAATTGTTTCCCAATTGCGTCTATTACACCTGATTTTACTAGGGCTTTTAGAGCTAGAGCGTCAAGACCATATGATGTTAATTGATAACCTTCGTATCTAAGAATTTTTTTA